>JAFXVU010000101.1 GCA_017534705.1 Bacteroidaceae bacterium | reverse complement strand
TCACCAATGCTGACTTTACCCGTCTGCAAGAGTTGTTCCGCTTCAACGGCATTCCACACTACGAAACCATCATCCCCGACTGCCGCCGCGTCCGTGACGACCTGCGCATAGACGGCTACGACAACTTCGACTACGAACTGGAGCGGCTAAAAGAGAAACTCAAATAAAAACGAAATGAACGTGAACAAGCAAACCATCATCACCCTCCTGCTCACCCTTGTAGCAATTGCAGGACGGGCCCAAGCCTTCCAATATCGTATCGTTGGCAACATTGGAATGGAGTTTACCGGGTGGCTCTATCTGATGAATCAGAGTGACAAGGATTATTCCGACGTAGACAGCCTATGGGTAGAAGATGGAGTGATACGCACCTTTGAAGGCAATGCCCAAGAACCATTCTTGGCCTTGTTGCACTCCAAGGGAGAAGATCTGGTGCAATTCCCTTGTCTTTTTGTGGAAGAGGGCACCATCAAACTCCGTCCAGCAGCAATGACAACCAGAGGCGCTGCTTTTATGGGAACTCCACTCAATGATGATTGGGCGCATTTCTATACACAATTCAACAAGATACAGGATGCATCCGACGAAGGTCGTATCACCCAAACAGAGGCCAATCAAGAACTTGACAGTTTGGCTGCACCCTTTGTTCGCAATCATGGCAATGATGTCTTGGGAACGGTTGTTGTATCATTCTTGGAGGATTTAGACAATGAGCGTCTGATGGATTATATCAAAATGCTCAGTCCGAAACAACAAAGCAACCCCATCATCCACGATATGAGACAGACCATTTTGGCAGTGCAACAAACAAGTGAGGGAACGATGTTCAAGGATTTCGCCGTAGAGTACAACGGTAATACCACACATCTTTCTGACTTTGTTGGTCGTGGCAAGTATGTGCTTGCTGACTTCTGGGCGTCTTGGTGTGGGCCTTGCCTTCGCGAGATTCCCAATCTCATCGCCGCCTATAACAAATACAAGGATTGCAGTTTACAGGTTCTCGGCATAGCTGTGTGGGAGGAACCCGATGAATCATTGAAGGCCATTGCTGATAAGAACATTCCATATCCTCAGATTCTTGGTATTTCAGAAAAAACTACAGGAATATATGGAATCAATGCCGTTCCCCACATCATCCTCTTCGCTCCTGAAGGCACCATCCTCGCACGTGGGTTGCGAGGCGAAGAGATAGACAAGAGACTCGAAGGGATTTTTCATAATAATAAATAAAAAAAGGAACAAATGAAACTTATGGGAAAAATGGATAAGCATGTGAAGAATGGACTCATCTCCATGGTGTGTTGGATTTTGTTCTTAGTTGTGACACTCGGCACATACTCCTATGTGCAAGATGCCCCGTTGAAAGGATTGCTGGACAAGGAAACTGGCGGATTCATTTCGTTGGCTTTCTTCGTGTTGTGGGCACTTATATGGTTTGCCATCGGCCGGCATTATAGCCGCGACTATGAGCAAAAGAAAGAAGCATATCGCAAACAGTACCCGTCTGTCAGTGAAAGTCAGCTCGCCAAAGCATTCAGGGACGAGTATTCCTCAGGTATAGCCAAGATGCTTTCAGGTGTGTTCTTTATATCTGTCCTTGCATACGTCGCTGCAAACGTCCGTGAGGAAGTCACTACGAGGAACTGCATCTATATCGGTTTACTGATGGCGTTGTCAATCATCACATATTGGTATTACAAGGCTCATCAATTAACAAAAAGAGAATAATGAAACATCAGAAACACTTCATACGAATCCTGATCTTGCTGGCTCTGCTGTCGGCAACGGCATTTACAAGAGCACAGGTCTCTTTTGACTCCGAAAGAGGATGCCTGAATGTCGTTGACTTTTCTCATGGGCAGAGATTAGGTGAATATGGCGACAAATGCGTTTCTATAAATTACCTGCATGAGAAATTCATCAACGAACGATTCTGTATTGGAGCCGGTTTCGGGTATAGCCACCATAGTAAATACAAGTTTTCTGCCATCCCCGTCTTTCTAAGTACACATTACTTCTTTCTCGACAAGCGGTTTTCTCCATTTGTCAATCTACGTGTGGGGGGATTCGGAATGTTTGGAGAAAAGAATGTGGATACTAAAGAAAAGTATTCTGTATCGAGCAATAAGCTTGACTTCAACCTGTTTGTCTCACCTGGAATAGGTGTCAAAATGCATATTACACCCGACATCGGCATATTGGTTTCCATCAACGATGATGCTTACCTTGTGAATGCTTTCGACACGAACAAAAATGATTATAAGAACAAGTTGATTCACGATTTGGGAATCAACATCGGAGTGTGTTTTCAGATAAAAGGATGGTAGTTCTTCCATCCTCATACTTGCAATAGTTTTACCTATTATCCGTTATTATAATAGCAAAGCAAATCGAATATGAACAAGCAAACCATCATCACCATCCTCCTCGCCATCGTCGCAATGGCAGGGAATGCACAAATCAAATCTGGCCTCAACCTCTGCCTGAGGGATGAGACGACAGGGCAATGGCTCATCGGATTGTTCGACGAGTACGCCATCTACAACTGCGATTATTGGGAATATGCCGAGGTGGGAAAAGACCGTGTGGTGCTGACAAAGGACGGACTGCGAAAGGAGATACGGCTGAAGAAGAACACTGTCACGATAGACGATGTGAAACATAGGATATCAACGCTGACTTCAAAGTATTTACCTGATTATCCATCCAAGGATGAAACAGGGTGGCCAAAGGGCCTACCTGCTGATGAGGATAGTGTCACACTGCGTGTTTGTGTAAACACGAATAGAGAGAAGGCTGAATTTGTGACATTCATTAACCGAATGTTCAATGATAAACAAGTCAAGGAACTCACATCGATAGACACTCATGGTCGTTTCGAGGTAAGAATGCCTGTGAACGGTCCTTCGGTGTTGGGCATCTTCAATGACTCTCAGCATCCGTTGGAGCACACTTTTTGGAGATTGTTGGCAGTAGAGGGTGGCGACACGCTTTTGCTTTACATTGATGATAAGAACGACCGCACCTACCTGATGGGCGGCAAATATGCCCGATTAAACAACGAACTGTTAGGCAGTGACTTTCAACCGGATTTCGTGAGGACCAACGAATTGACCATCGACAGCACCATCGTGCAACAGCGGCATTATATGGCTGTGTGTCAGGAGAGGATGGATTCTTTGTACGCCGCCCGCCCAAACCTCTCCCGCCGTTTCCGGACTTATTATCAAGATGATATACAGTATCAGTTTGCCTATCCGATGCTCCTTAAATG
>JAFXVU010000001.1 GCA_017534705.1 Bacteroidaceae bacterium | reverse complement strand
TCTTTTCGAGGAACACTTACACCGCTCTCGGCGCTCTCCGCGGCTACAGCGATGATGTTGAACTTGTCGGCCATGCTCTTGAAGGGTTCATGTCCCAACAGGAAACCGCATGCACGCTGGGCGTCGTCGTGGAATTTCTGCTGGTCGGCGGCTGAATAGCCCTCGGCAAGTATGGCGATGTCGATGCTGCTTTGGAGGTCTCCTCCCTTATGCAGATATTCCCATTTCACGGAAGAACTTTTCTCGCGGATAAGTATGTCTGAAGGAGAGATGGTGTGGGTCAGGGTCGAGGATACTTTACCATGGATGTCGAAAAGGCTTACGGTCACCTCCACGGTCTGCTTGGGATAGGGCACTTGGAAGCAGTTCTCGAAGGCTTTCTTCACCTTTGTCGCCTCCTCGGTTGATTGCCACTCCTGGAAAAGGGAAGAAAAGGAATTGGAGTAAATCACCTGGCCGCTCTGTGGGTCGCGAACCGAAATCTGGCCGTTGCCTTTGAGCAGAGGCTGGCTGAGGTGATGTCGACGACCTGCCCACAAAGGTGTGGATGAGGCCTCCTGGAAGAAAATCTCTTGTTTGGCGCTGTCGCCAGCGAAGATATAGTCGAGCCGAAGGGTCTTGTCCTCGAAATAGTCGTCGAATTGTTGTGCAAAGATGCTGACTGCCCCTAAAAACAGGGCAGTCAGTAACAATGTGGTCTTTTTCATCGTGTGTAGTTCGTTATCGTCTTTTTATTTGATGATTTTCTTGCCGTTGCGAATAAAGATTCCTTTGGTGGGGTGTTGCACCCTGCGGCCTTGGAGGTCATAAACAGGAGCATTGTCGTCATCCACTGACACGCCTTGAATGGCATCCACCGTCTCGTCTTTCAAGATGCGAATCTTGCCATCGGTCAGCAATGTGGAGATGTCCCATTTCTGTGTGGGCGACGGGCGCTCGGGCTCTATGGTAGTGAATCCGCTGCCAGCGGTTGAACCGATATTGGAGAACAACTTCAACTCGGTGCCATCGGGTATCTCCTGAGCCTGGTCGATGTTGAGGCGTAAGGTGGCGCTGTTGAGTGTCATCTTGCCACTGACGCTGATGCGGTTGCTGCGGGTGGTAGTGCCATTGCTATAGAGTGGGAACTCCACGGCGCCGTTGCTGACGGTGAGGTTGTTTGTCAGTTTAAGGGCATTGGTGGACAAGATGGTGGAGTCTCCTGCGAGGATGGTGCCGCCGTTCTGGATAGTGACCGCTGAGTTGATGGTGCCTGTTCCCGACAAGGTGGCTCCGTCTTTCACAAAGTAGTTACCGCCGCCGGTATGCGAGCCATTGACAATCAATTTGCCGCCTTCAACGGTTGTTGTGCCTTTGTAGATGTTCGCACCTGTCAGACGCCAGTAGCCACTGCCTTCCTTCACGATAGTAACGGTACCTGTGTGCCCCGTGTTGCTGGCGCAGTTGTCAATCACGCCCCTGAAGGTCTCGTTGGTGTTGGCACCACCCACGCGCCAGGTCATCTTGAAGCCGTCAGTGCTCTTGCTCGAACCGCTGAGGTAGGTGCCTGCATCACCGCGTATACCACCGATATGGAGGTCGCCGTTGGTGTTCCAGTAAATCATGTGCAGGTCTTTGCCTTTCAGGCAGACCACGCCATTGGGGATACCGTCGTTCTGCAGCACCAACTGGTTGCTTGAACCCACACCATTGGCAATCAGCGTACCATAGAACTCGCTCATGTCGTTCTGCCAGTACTCGCGGACCCAACTGATGCGGAAGTCGATGGTGCCTGAACCAGTCAGTTTGCTCTTGATGTAGCAGTTGCGGTAAGGCTGGAAGATGGATGTGGTTCCCTCACGGGCTTCAATCGGCATATAATAGGTGCAGTAGTTGTCGTTGGCGTCCTTGGTGCTGAATGTGCCGCCGGCGAGCACCAGCTTGGAAGAATTGCTCTCGCTTGTGCCGAGATACACTTTTTTGTCTTCCAGCGAACCAAGGTAACCTAGATGCAAGGTGCCCCCTTCGACAACAGTCTCGCCAGAGTATTTGAAGAATGAAGGTGAGGAAGGACTGACTGTGCCTTTGCCGCCAAAGGTGACGTTGCCTTCGCCGATGATGCTGCCGTTCATGGTGACTGTGGCGTTGCTGGTGGCCACGTCGAACTCGGTGTCGCTGTAAAGGTTGGCGTCGCGGTTGGTGGAGGTGCTGCCTCCGGTGTAGTTCCATCGGCCACCGTCCCAAATCCAATTCTGGCCGAACTCAGCAGAAGCACCTATGCTGCTCGCCGCATCACCGTTGCGGAGAGAAGAGAAACTGATGGTGCCCTCATGAAGGACGGTTGCGCCTGTATAGTTGTTGTCGGATGAAAGGACGAGGGTGCCTTCACCTGTCTTGTTCACGGAGGTAGTACCGGAGATTTTGCCCTTGCCCGAGATGGTCACTGTCGATGCGGTGTTCACGACTACGGCAGATGGTTTCACGTCGCTTGGCACATCCACCTTGCAGTCTTCTGAGGGAGAGAACAATACTTTTCCACCATCCGTGTAAAGGCCATTGTTCCAGTTCTGGTCGGTGGTGTTCCAACTACCGTCCTGGGCAGCCCATGTATAGTCGGCGGCGTAATTGTCGCAATCCACCATTTCTACGTGAGCAGGTTGGGTCTTACAGGTCACCAGGTCGGAATAATCAGAACTGCTGTTGCCTTTCACTGCCTTGATGCGGAAAGTGTACGATACGCCTGGTTCAAGGCCTGACAACGTCACTTCCTCAGTGTTGGCTTCCGTGGTGGCTACAGCGGTGTAGGCTCCGTTTTCCTGCATCTCAATCACAAATCCATCCTCTTCGTCGGTGAAGTCGTACCAACAGAGTGTGACGGAATTGTCGGTGGTTGATTTCTTGTCTGCGAGAATCGGGCGGCGGAGGAAGAGTGTCCTGTTTTCTTTGGTCAGGCTGTTGATATAGTTCTCAATATTGGCATAGCCGTTGGCGGCGATGGTCATGGCGTCGTTGGCCTTGGGGTTAGTGCCGTTGGCATTCTCCCAATCATCGGGCATGCCGTCACCGTCGCTGTCTTTGGCTTTGGCCCACGATTTCACTCCCCATGAGGTAGGTGCGCCAATCGGCAGTTGGTATTCCGAAGAGATGATGGCACCCTCCTTGCCGAACGACTTCACCTGATGCACCATCAAATGGTCGGCCAGGTCGCGGTAGGGTAGGTTGGCACCCACTTCGGGAAGCAGGGAGTCAATCAGGGCTTTTGCGTTCCATGCGGGCAGTTCGGGATAAGGGTAGGGCTTGCTCTCGAATGTCGGGCCACCGCTGTATTCATTATGGGGTATCTCGTATGGATTGAACTTGCCGTCGGCGTTCCGGTCCTGCCAGTTGTCGGAGGCATAGATGTGGAAGTCGCTGTTGCCGCTCGTGATGGCGTTGCCACCACCTGCGGGTCCGTTGATGAACAGGTTGTTGGTGGTGTTCACGTAGGAACTGCCTTGTGAGTCGCCGCCCATCAGGTAGCAACCGCTTTTCCAGTTATATACAAGGCAGTTGACGTATTGGTTGCGTCCCTTGATCTTATTGTTGCGGGTGTCGTTGTCGCAGTAGAAATTACGGTAGAGGGTGATGTTGTCGGCCTGTATCAAACCACCTGCCGAGTGAGAGAGCAATCCTTGGCCGACAAGACAGTATTGCAAGGTGATGTCGCTTGGAGCGGTGCGTTTGTTGTCCCAGTTGATGGAGAAAGTCTCGTCCAGACCCCATGCGATGGAGCAGTGGTCGAATATCATGTTGGTGCCGTTGGCGATGCCGGCGGCGTCCTTGCCGGAACTGCCGTTCTTGCCCATGCGGAACTTCATGTAGCGCACGATGATGTTGTCGGCGCTGGAGAAGGTCACGCCGTCGCCATAGACGATGACGCCCTCGCCAGGGGCTGTCTGCCCTGCCACATAGAGGTTGGCGGCGAAACTCATGCGCGACTTGATGTTGATGACACCGCTAACGTCGAACACCACGATGTGGTTGGGTTGGCTAACGGCATCGCGGAGAGAACCACTGCCTGAGTCGTTGAGGTTGGTCACGTGATAGACTGTGCCATAGCGTCCGCCTGTGGCGTAGCGTCCGAATCCTTCGGCGCCTGGGAAGGCAAGTTGCTTCTGCCCGAAAAGGTGCACTGTAGGCAGCAAAGCCAACAGCAGGAGGGTGATAATGTTTTTCATATGACGTTATGTTTTAATTTTGACTTCAGGAATTGTCCCGTATGGCTTTGCTCGCATTTGGCCACTTCCTCGGGTGTGCCCTCGGCCACGATATAACCGCCTTCCTTGCCGCCTTCAGGGCCAAGGTCGATGATGTGGTCGGCGCATTTGATGATGTCCATGTTGTGCTCAATGATGATGATGGAGTGCCCGCGGGTGATGAGCGACTGGAAGGCTGACAGCAGTTTGTTGATGTCGTGGAAATGAAGGCCTGTGGTGGGCTCGTCGAAGATGAAGAGCGTTGGGACATGCTTCTCTTGGCTGAGGTAGTAGGCCAGTTTCACGCGTTGGTTCTCGCCCCCTGAAAGGGTGGAGGAAGTCTGACCCAGCTTGATGTAGCCCAAGCCTACGTCTTGAAGTGGACGAAGCTTGTCGCAAATCTTTTTCTCCTTGTGCAGTGTGAAAAACTCCACGGCTTGGTTCACGGTCATGTTGAGGATGTCGTAGATGTTCTGGCCATGGTATTTCACGTCGAGAATCACGTCCTTGAAACGCTTGCCATGGCAGGCCTCGCATTCCAGCACCAAGTCGGCCATGAACTGCATCTCCACTGTGACAGTACCCTCGCCTTTGCATTCCTCGCAACGACCGCCTTCCGTGTTGAAAGAGAAGTAAGCGGCCGTGAAACCCATCTGACGAGCCAGTTGCTGTTGCGACATCAGTTTGCGGATTTCATCGTAAGCGCCAAGGTAGGTCACAGGATTGCTGCGGGTAGAGGTGCCGATAGGGTTCTGGTCGACAAACTCCACTTTCTTAATCATGTCGAGGTCGCCTTCAAGACCGGCGTATTGGCCGGGAGAATCGCACACCTCGTCAAGATGGCGCTTGAGTGCGCGGTACAAGATGTCGCGGACAAGGGTTGACTTGCCGCTGCCGCTCACACCAGTCACCACTGTCATCACGTTGAGCGGAATTTTCACATCGATACCCTTGAGGTTGTTCTCACGAGCCGATTTCACAAGGATGTAGTTGTTCCAGGGACGACGGCTCTCTGGTACACGGATTTCCTCCAGTCCCAGTAAGTATTTCACCGTGTACGACCTGGCTGCGCCTTCATCCTTCGTTATAATGTCGGTAGTAGTGTCTACGCCTTTCTCGTCTGGACTGGTGGCGTTCTCTATGTATGGAGTGAGGCGCTCCTTGTCGAGTTGGCGGTAGTCGCCCTGCCATACCACACGACCACCCAGTCGTCCTGCATCAGGACCTATGTCGATGATGAGGTCGGCCTCACGTATGATTTCCTCGTCGTGTTCCACGACTACCACCGTGTTGCCCAAACGCTGCAACTGACGAAGAACGTGTATCAGTCGCTGGGTGTCGCGGCTGTGAAGACCGATACTTGGTTCATCGAGGATGTACAGGCTGCCCACAAGGTTGCTGCCGAGGCTGGTGGCTAGATTGATGCGCTGGCTCTCACCGCCTGAGAGTGAGTTGCTCAGACGATTCAGCGTCAGATATCCCAGGCCTACTTCATTGAGGAAACCGAGTCGGTTCTTAATCTCCACCATGATACGGCGGCTCACTTCCTTGTCGTGGTCGTTGAGTTCGAGTTGGTCGAAGAATTGGATGAGTTCTGTCACAGGCATCTCTACCAACTCAGTGATGGCCCGGCCACCCACTTTCACGTAAGTGGCCTCTTTCTTCAATCGGGTGCCATGGCACATGGGGCAGATGGTCTTGCCACGGAAACGGCTCAGCATCACCCTGTACTGTATTTTGTATTGGTTGTCGCGGACCATCTGGAAGAACGAATCGATGCACACCGACTCGTGAATGTCCTCACCTGGCATCCCGTGCCAAAGCACGTCTTTCTGGTCCTGAGTCAAGGCGTAGTAAGGGGTGAAGATTGGGAAGTGGTTGTATCGTTCTGCCCTGCGGACAAACTCGTCTTTCCATTGACCCATCTTTTCACCGCGCCAGCATATCACCGCACCGCCATAGACGCTGAGTTCTTGGTCGGGAATCACCAGACGCTCGTCGATTCCCATCACCTTGCCGAAGCCTTCGCATTCAGGACAGGCGCCAACGGGGGAATTGAAAGAGAACAGATGCTCGTGAGGTTCCTCAAAAGTTGTGCCGTCTGCCTCGTAACGGGTGGAGAAGACATAGAGGTTGTCGGTGGGGGAGTTGTTGAGTTTGTCTCTGCCATCGCCCTTGGTGTGGCTGAAAAAACGGAGCATGCACCTGCCATTCCCTTCATAAAAGGCTGTCTCGGTGGAGTCCATCAAGCGGTTGATGGCGGCTTTATCGGTCGAGACACTCATGCGGTCCACCACAATATTGATGAGCGGAGAGATGTCCTCGTTCTTCGGATGCTCTGCCAGATAGTCGTCGATACGCTGGATTTCTCCATTGATTTCCAAACGGCTGTAACCTTCCTTGATGTCCATCTCGAGTTGCTCACGAAGGGTGCGGTTGCCATGCACCACGAGTGGAGCAAGCAACACGAACTTGGTGCCTGGCTCCTGTGAGGTCATGCAGTTGGCCACATCCTCTATGGTGTGCTTCTTCACCTCAATGCCACTCACGGGGGATATGGTATGACCGATTTTTGCGTAGAGCAGGCGCAGATAGTCATAAATCTCGGTTGACGTTCCCACGGTGGAACGTGGATTACGACTGATGACCTTCTGCTCTATCGCTATAGCGGGAGGAATGCCCTTGATGTAGTCGCATTCGGGTTTGCCCATGCGGCCGAGAAACTGGCGGGCGTAGCTCGACAGACTCTCCACATAGCGCCGCTGGCCTTCGGCGTAGAGGGTGTCGAACGCCAACGACGACTTTCCGCTGCCGCTGACACCGGTAATCACCACAAAACGCCCTCTCGGTATCTCGAGGTCGATGTTCTTGAGGTTGTTCACCCGCGCTCCCTTGATTTGTATGTAATGCTTTGTTTCTGGCATGGTCATGTATTTCTGTGATAGATATATGATTTACAGCACTTTTTTCAGTGCGTCGAGGTCAGCGTCGGTGGTTGCCCAGCTGGTGACGAAGCGGCAAATCATGTTTTCTGGGTCGTAGGGTCCCCAATGGGTGAAAGCCACATGCTTTTCTAAGGTCTTCACCCGCTTGTTGGGGATGACGACGAACTGTTGGTTGGTGGGCGAGTCGATATACAGTTGGTAGCCTTTGGTCGTGAGCAGGCTTTTCAGCCGCATGGCCATGTCGATGGCATGGCGCGAGATGCGGAGATAGAGGTTGTCTGAGAACAGGGCGTCAAACTGCACCCCAGTCAGTCGCCCTTTGGCAAGCAGGGCGCCGTGCCGCTTGATGATGGTAAAGAAATGCTTGGGCGCGTTTTGGTGGGTGAATACCACTGCCTCGCCGCATAGTGTGCCTACCTTGGTGCCACCGATGTAGAACACGTCGCAGTGCTGGCTCAACCAGGGCAACGTGATATCGGGCGAGGCGGCCAGACCATATCCCATGCGAGCGCCGTCGATGAAGAAGTGGAGGCAGTAGTCCTTGCATACCTGATGGATGTCGGAGATTTCTTCCGCACTGTAGAGTGTGCCGAGTTCGGTGGGGAAGGAGATATACACCATGCCTGGCTGGGCCAGATGCTCCTTGCTCTCGTCATTGGAAAACCATTCCATGTATGAGCGTAGGTCTGAGGCCGACAGTTTGCCCTCATGGTCTTTCAGAGCGATGACCTTATGCCCGCTGGCTTCCACTGCGCCAGCCTCATGGATGCTGATGTGGCCTGTCTCTACGGTAATCACAGCCTCGTAACTCTCCAACATTCCGTCAATCACGGTGGCGTTGGTTTGAGTGCCGCCAGTCAAAAAGAATACTTGGGCTTCAGGGCATTCGCAAGCCTGCATGATTTTACGCTTGGCATCCTCGCTGAACTTGTCGAAACCATAAGTGTTGGTAATCTCATCGTTAGTACGGAAAAGGTGCTCCATCACCATTGGATGGGCTCCGTTGTTATAGTCGCTTTCTAAAAATATCATACTGAGTCTTGTCTTTGACAATTGTCTGTTATTAAATTACAAATTTATAATAAAAATATCAATTCCCTCCCTTTTTACGAATGTTTTTTCCTCTACGCCAAAAAAAGCGTCATTGCCGGAATGTTCCTGGACAATGACGCTTTTTGCAAAGTATGGATGTTGCTCTTATCTCTTCAGCACTTTCTTGCCGTTGACGATGTAGATGCCGCGGGTCATTTCTTTCACGCGGCGGCCGCTGAGGTCGTAGATGACGTCATCTTTCTGACCGTCACTAGCGATGCTTTCTATGGCATCCACCTCGCCTGTTGGCGTGAGCTCGCGGGTGGAGTTCTCGCCGTAGTAGATGAGCGAGAAGTTATCGTAAGTCGCCCAAACAGCATTGGTGTCTCTCATGTAGGCGCCAAGGTCGATGGTGCCGTCGGTCACCTTGATGGTCACGGTGTAGAGGCGGCCTTTCGGAGTGAAGGTGTCGTAGGCTACTGGCACCTTGGCATCGTTGGCGAATACCCATGCCACCGTCTGGCTTTCGCTGTCGCCACTGGTGTATGCGGCTGCGGTTATCTCATACACGCCGTTCTTCATGTTGGTCAGACGCTGGTAAACACGACCCTCTGGACTGGCATCCCACAGGTTGAGGTAGTAAGACCCCGACATGTTCTCACCATCGAGCATATCCGACCAGTTGCCCTGTTCGAATGTGGAAAGACCTGCCTCGTTAATCCAACCGTCAAGGCCTGCCTCAAAGTCCCTGTTCTTGATTAAAGAGGAATAGTCGATGGGGTTGTCATCGCTCGCCTCACCCGACTTGACGGCCAACTGGGCCATGGCGGCCTCAATGGCCTCGAAGAGCGCGTTCATGTCGTCCAAAGTGGCTGCGCTGCTATCGGCTTGCATGGCGGCGATGGTCTCTTGTGCTTCCTTTGCCTGCGCCTTGGCCTCATCAGAGGCTGTCTCAGCGTAAGTCACATCCAATGCCTCATTCAGTGCGGCAGACTTCTCCTCAAGTTGCTCGAGCATATTGTTGAAACTATCCATATCAGTGAGCAATTGGTTCAGCCGTCCTGTCATGGCTTCCACCTCTTCCGTGCTGGCAGTAAGGGCGTCAATCATTGGTTCCACTTCGTCCATCAGGAAGTCGTTGATGAGGTTGCTGTAGTATTGGTTGCCTGCTTCCAGGGCGGTCTGGGCGTATGCTCTAGTGGCGTCGAGTTCAGTATAGGCGGCATTGTTCTTGGAGATTCGCAGGGTGATGTCGTCTATCTTAGGTATCACGGCGGTCAACTCATCGCGTGTCTTGGCGTTCTTGCCTTCCTCCAAAATCGACTGGTACTCCTGGAGCAATGCCTGCTGCACGTACTGCCCTGTATAGTCGGGAGCATTGTCAAGGTAGAAGTCGAGCCAGTAGAGGTAGGCATCCTCACCTGAACCGAAATAGCTCAGACGGAATTTGTCGCAACCCGACCATACTTCAGTGGAGTCGGTGAACAACACACCAAGGTCAAGGGTGTGGTCTGTCACTTGGGTCACCACTTTGTAGGTTGCGCTGCCTTTGTCGGTGGGGTAGGCTACCTCGGTCTTCATGTCGCCAGCGAACACAAAGAAATGGGCGGCATTGGAGTAGGCACCGGCTGAAAGCTGGTAGATACCGTTGGGAAGGCCTTCCACCACTTGGTGTATCTTGCCGTAGGCATGGTTGCCCCAGATGTTCAGGTAGGGGACGATGATGTCCTCATCGTTGGCCATACCCGTCCAAGAAGGAATCTCGAATGTTGGGCAGTTGGCTTCGTTGACCCAACCTTCAAGTTCAAGGTCGAAGTCAGGGTTCACGATGAATGAAGTGTAGTCCTTGGGGTTATTGGGTGTCACCTCTTTCTCGTCAAGTTCAGTCAGGGCGTTCACCAAGTCGTTGAAAGCCTGCTTCAACTGCTCCACTGTGCTGCTAGCGTTATCATAGACAGCTTGTGCGGCGGTGACATCCACTCCACGCGACTTTGCCTCGTCAATCTTGGCTTTCAGTTGCTCTGCCGCTTTGTAGATGGTGATGGCGGCATAGTAGTCAGCGTATGCGGTGCTGCTGACAAAAGTCCAGCGTAGTTGTGCCACGTCGCCTTCATTCAACTCATTGGGGTTGACAAGAGGATAGGCTACGGTATTTTGCACACCGTTGTTCACGATGCCGCCTAAATAGGAGTTGGGGTATGCAGTCTGGTTGTAGGTAGGGTTCAGGTCGCCAGGGAAGATGTAATAGGTGCCGTCAGCCTGCTTGTCGAACTGCCAGAAATAGTTGGCCTGGCTGTTCAAATCGACGAAAGCCTCGCCATATGGGTTCGCGTCGGTGTCTGTGAAGACCTGTTTCCAACCTGATTTGGTGATGGAGTAGTCGTTGATGAGGTAGGTCTTGCCGTCCCATTCGCCCGCTGGGTTGCCTTGTTCATCCACAGGAACGTACTCGGTCACAATCACTTTTAGCCCCTCGTCGCCGAGCGAGGTCTGGGTTCCCCAAGCGTTGCCTTCGGTGAAGAACAACTTGGCGTCAACATTGTAGAGATACATGGTGTCGCCAACAACGAAATCCGTGATGGTGGTGATTTCGGGTCGAGTGCGCTGTGCGCTGACTGTCAAAACACTCGACAATGCCAATACAGTAAGTAAAGCTTTTCTCATGTTGTTTATTGATTAGGTTTTGTTATCATGTGTCCATCAATGTAAGTTGGACTACATTGAAATTGTTTTTTGAATATGCAAAGTTAGAAAAAAACTCGGATTCCCAAGCTAGACCAAATAAAAAACATCAACGATTCTTTCTGGGTGATTGCCAATCAGAGCCAAATACGCCATTGACCTACCCCTTCCGAACTCTATACCCCATTTCTCTAAAAAACGGGACTCAAGAGTTTGACAACAGCGTATGAAGTGGGTGGCATGTGGATGGTCATGTCGCCGGTTTTCTTGTTGTGATTGATGGTGAAAGAGTCTCCAGCCAGCAGTTTGGTCTTCTTGAATTTCACATTGAGATGGAATGTCGCTTCAGATACCTCTGCCTTGGGATTGAGCATCACCAGCACCACGTCGTTTCCGGCAGCTCTGGCATATACGAAAGGATAGGCAGAGGCGGTTTTCACGTTCTCGCTGGCGATAGGATAAACAGGCACGAACTCTGCGTAGTTGGCAAGCGCAGGTTCGTTGTGCCGCAAGGAAATGAGCCTGCGGGTCTTATTAAGCAGTGAGTTGGGATTCTTCTCTTGTTCCTCCACATTGGGCGCGTCACTGGAGGGGTCGACCGGGAGATAGAGTTGCTGAGGGTCGGCAGTTGAAAAACCAAGGTTTTGCCCTTTGTTCCATTGCATAGGCGTACGTGCGCCATTTCTCGGCTGATAGGCTCCCTCCACCTGTGGCCAGTCGTTGGGCAACTGCCTCATTCCTATTTCATTGCCGTAGTAGAGGAACGGCACACCTGGCATGGTGAAACCGAAAGCGTAGATGATTTCCAACTCCTTGTCTGTCCGGTGGTTGCCGAGTCGGGCATTGTCGTGATTACCTAGTGGCAGACTGATATATCCCTTCCCAACCGTCTTTTCATACTGGTCCATATAACTTTTGAGGAATGCGGTGATGTCACCCTTGCCCTCTGCGTCGAAATAACTGTGACCTTCGCTCACTCCATTGAGGATTCGCCAGCTTTCCTTCTGGAACAAGTCGTTATAGCCATTGAACCAATGGAAGAAATCAACATGGAAACAGTTGTCGAGCGCATCGGCAGGATACGACCATTCTGCCACCATGAATCCTTGGGGAAACTCTTTCTCCAGCAGTTGTCTGATTTCCCGCCAGAAGAGTTTCGTCTCATTCTCGTTGGTGTTGAAGAACTGCTCGTTACCCCTTGTTCTCCTGGTCTTGACCAACGCGCCTGCCATGTCTGCCCTGAAGCCGTCGGCTCCCATGTTCATCCAGAAGCGCAACACGTCTTTGAGGTCGTTTCGCATGGCCAGTACATCGGGGTGGTTGGTCGGCAACTGCCATGGCTGCTCAGGGTCGGGGTTGGAGAATCCGAAGTTGAGGGCGGGCTGGCACCAGTAGAAGTTGCGCATGAACTGGCCGTTGCGCTGGCCGTAGCCCTTGATGAACGACCCCGCGAACTCCCGTGGAGGATCTACCCAGTTGGTTTCGGTCCAGATATAGTAGTTGGAGTATTTGTTCTTCTCCTGTTTCTGTGACTGGATAAACCAAGGGTGGTCGATGGCCGTGTAACTGATGACATAGTCGAAGATGACGTGCATACCCCTCTTGTGCACCTCGTCGAACAGTTGACGCGCGTCATCGTTGGTACCATAGCGGGGAGCAATCTTGTAATAGTCACGTATGTCGTAGCCGGCGTCATTGAAGGGTGAGTCGAAGAAGGGGTTGAACCAGATGGCGTCCACGCCAAGGCTTTTCACATAGTCGAGTTTGCTGATGATGCCTTGGATATCACCTATGCCGTCGCCGTCGGAATCACAGAAGGTCTGTGGGTAGATTTGGTAGAAAACGGCGTTTTTGGCCCATTCCGGGACGTTGGGGATTTCATACTTCCCAGTGATATTTTGTGCAGATGCGGCAAGCGACATAGTCGCGGCCAACCATGTCAGAAGTTTTTTCATTCTCATAGTTATGGGTGGTTAGTGATGGGTAAATCAAGTAATGAAGGCACAAAACCTTCTGCAGGCTTCTGTTATTCCTGAAATCCTAATCCTCTGGATATATCTCCAGCACATCTATGACTGCCTGCCAGTCCTTATCGCCTTCGAATCCGAATTTGTCGTCCAAACCCACGTTGAAGTACAGTTTTCCGTCGAAATTGTTGAGGGTTGTATTGCTGATTTCAGGATTCGAATTGACATAATCGAAATGAACACCTTCTTGTTCGAATCGGGCAAGGTAGTCTGCCAACGGACCTGGATGGCATGCCGTCCAGAGAATCATGCAGATGTCCTTGCGGTCGGAAAGTTTCCGCAAAGCCTCCAAGGCATGAGGAAAGAAGGCATAAGTCTCCTTTTCTTCATAACAGGCCTTGAGAATGGTGTCGTGAATATCCACAGCCACATAGATTTTTTCCCACTCTTTCTCTATCTTTCGCTCGAAAGCCGCTACAAATGCTTTGGTGATGTCCATAATCGTTTCTTTTTTGAGGGTTGAAGGCTTGCGCTATTTCTCTACAGTGAACTCCATGGCGAAAGTCTCGTTTTGCAGACGGGAGGGGACTTGCAAGGTGACATTCTCACCTTCGGCCTTCCAAGTGACTTTCTGGCCGCTGCCCACAATCCTCACAACAGAACCTTTCTTCGGCACATTGCCATGCCAGGTCAAGGTCTTGGCTTGAGCGCCATTGTCTGCACTAGTATGGATGGCGTAGAGGGTCTTGCCGTCCTTGGAGGAGGTGAACCAGACGTCGCCATCGTGATAGTGGGATGTGGTGACGGTCGAGTAGATGGCCTTGCCGTATTGACTCAGCCAATGGCCGATGGAGTCAAGGCGCATCACAGCGGCTGGCTCAATCAGTCCGTCTGGAGTGGGGCCTACACCCAGTACAAGGTTGCCGCCCTTCGCCACGATTTCCACCAGCGTGTTGACAATGTGGCGGGCGCTTTTCCAACGGGGCTTGGGCACCCATCCCCAATCGTCGCTCAGCGGTATGCAACTCTCCCAAGGATAATCGAGCTGGGTCTCGGGAACGGTCCGTTCTGGAGTCTGGTAGTTCTCGTATGGACCATGGATGGTGCGGTCAACAACAATAAGGCCTGGCTGGTGATGGCGAGCCATCTCCGCGATGCGGGGCATGTTGATGTCCTGCCGGTTTTCGGGACATACCCAGCCGCCATCGAGCCAGAGGATGTCTACCTTGCCGTAGCGCGACATGATTTCCTCGATTTGGTTGTAGGTGAATTGCTGAAACTGCTGCCACCGCCAAGGGTATTGGCTGATGGGATAGTTCACATTGCGACCTTTGGTGGGAAAGACATCCCACCAGTAGTATTGACTGTGCCAGTCGGGTTTGGAAAAATAGGTGCCGGTGATGAAACCACGGTCGCGGAAGGCGCTGAGCACATGTTGAAGCACATCTCGGCGAGGGTCGTTCTTAAAGGCATGGTGGGCGATGCTGTAGTCGGTGTAGTGGCTGTCGAAAAGGCAGAAACCATCGTGGTGCTTCGTCGTGAAAATCATGTAGCGCATGCCGCATCGTTTCATCACGTCGGACCATTGAACGGGGTCGAAAGCGGTGGGACGGAACAAATCAGCTTGCCCCCAATACCATTGCTTGTACTGGTCGTAGGTCATCGTCGTGTCACGCATGATCCAGTCTTCGCAGCATATCGACCACGACTCCACGATGCCGGGCACGGAGTAGATGCCCCAATGAAGGAGAACACCGAACTTCTGGTCTTGCCATTGTTGAAGATTCTGTCGCACCAAAGGGTCGGAAGGCCATTCATAAGTGGACGACCTGCGGTGAATCTCCCCTTGGGCATGGCATGGATGAGGAAAGATTGAGCACATCAGCAAGACTGCTGTCCACCACTGTAATTTGCAATAGAACATGATGAACCTGCCTTTTATTCTTGGGATTTGTTCTTCTTTTTCTCAGCTTTTTCCTGCTTCTTCTGTTCCTTCTTCAGCGCTTTTTCTTGTTTCTTCTGTTCCTTTGCTTCTCTTCGTGCGGCCTTTTCCTCTTCTGTCTTCTTCTTCAATGGACCAAGTGAAGGCTTTATTTTCACACTATGCCCTTCGGTGGTGCTGGTATAGACAAAAGATAATGAGAAGTCCATCAATTTGCCAGGTTTCTGGACGTTGCCTGTGGCATTGCAACCATCCGACTCGATGTCGGCGGAGATATTGGTGGTGCGGATTTTCTTGTAGTTGGCTTCGTCGATATCCACGTGCACCTTGCCGATAGGCAGGTTACCGTTTTTGTTGGTTCGGATTTGGGCGGTGCGCTCTTTGGAGATGTCGATGTTGAACTTGGCTCGGCATGCTAGATTGCCAACACCATCCACTTCAAAGGTTCTTCCGATGTCGAGCGATTTACTGCTCAGACTGCCGTTGAGGTACTTGTTTTTCTCATCCAATTCGAGGTCGAAATTCAAGTCTCCTGCCTTAGTGGAGAGCACTCCGTTGAACGCCTCGCGTTTCCAATACACACCAAAGGTGCCTTTGTAGCCTATTGTCCCCAGCATCTTCAACTGGTCCATCATCAGTTTCTTCACCGTGAACTGGTTGATGATGTCCATCACCTTGGGACTGGTGGTGGTCAGATTCGATACGTTGAAGACGATGGATAAATCCTCCTTTCCCTTCAGATTTGTGATGTCGCCCGTAGCGTCGATGCTCAGTTTGTTGTCGGGGGTCTTCACCTTGACATCGCGGAAATGCAGGGCCTCGTCCGTTCCGTTCATGTTCAGGCTTAAGGTCACAGGTAATTTGAAATTCTCCAATGCGGGGGCGAAAGGACGTGCGATGTCACGCAGGTAGGCTGTGCCTGTGATAGTGCCGGTGCTGAACGACAAGGGTATGCTGTCTTTTTTGTTGGGAAGCACCATCTCGGCCTTTTCTATCTTCAACTTGGTGTCCACCTGCTGAAGTTGGAGATTCTTGATGTGAGCCACTCCCTGAATCACCGTCACGTCGCAGCGCAAATCACGGATGTCGAAACCCGTGACAGTGTCTTTTGCAGTGCATTGGTACAGTGAAGCGCAAATGGAGTCCTTGTCGATATGATGAAGGGCGACCGTCATGTTTGCCGTGATATCGAGATGACCCGCGTCGAAATAGCCTCTCTTGGGCTTGCCGGTGTTCTTGCGCGGAAGGCGGTTGTCTTTCCGGAAGTGAAGGCCCTCAAGCTCCACGACACTGCCTTCTCCTTCCTCTTTGAACTTCATCTTGTCGATTGACGCTAAGTTGTCGTTAGGACCTTTCTTAGTCTCCGAAGTCCACTGGAGATAGACATCTTTGACGGTGCCTGTCTTTCCGCCTATCCAGCCTTGGTGATAGCTGATATCGCCTATCTTCACCTGGTTCTCATTGTAACTTACGTCTATGTTCTTGATGTTGGCCTTGCTGATATTGAAAGCCATCTTTTTCTTCTTCTTGGCTTCTTCTTCGCCTTGGGTCTCGGTGGTGTCTTTCTTGAAAGCGTCGATGACAAACTGGTAGTTGGCGGGTTGGTCGTCTTCCTTATACAGACGGGCGCGGAGACCGTTGATGCTCGCCTTCTTCAGACTGATTTCATTCATCAACAGCCGGCGTAAACTCAAGGCCACTTCCAACTCGTCCATCTGGAACATCTTCCTTTGCTCGCGGTCTTCGATATCCACACCGTAGAGCTCCACGTCGAACTCAAGCAGGTCGAAGTAGATGCGGTCAATCTGAACCTTCGTCTCCAACTTCTCCTGAAGCATATCGGTGGCCTTTCCAAGCATCTTGGCCTGGAACGACGACGAGTTGAGCGTGAAGAATGCTACTACACCCAAAAGAATGATTACGCCCACTAAGATGGCGATGATTTTGCCGAATTTTACGAGACGTTTTTTCCCTTTTTCACTCAGATGGAATAAACTATTTTTCATGTGATTGTTTTTGGTTTGCCGGTTGGTTGATGTTAGATGTTGCGAAGTTACGAAAAAACATTCACAAAACACACATTTTGGCTTTTTTTACTTTTTTATTTGCTTTTTTATTATTGATTCCCATAAAAAGTGATAACTTTGCGCGTGTAATTGGTTCACATGAATCGTGATGAAAAGGGAATCAGGTGAAAGTCCTGGACAGTCCCCGCTGCTGTGAACCGTCCTTTCAGGGGGTGAACACATGCCACTGATAGCATCTCGTGTTATTGGGAAGGCGTTTGCCTATTGGACGGAGAAGTCAGAAGACCTGCCAGTTATGATGTCTCATCCGTGCTTCGGGGGGTAGGCATTGAAGAATATGAATTGCAAATATGTTGTTCCGACGATTGTTTTTGGTGGCTGTGCTCTGTACCTGTGCCGTCAGGGCATTGGCGCAGTATGCTAACGACAACATCACCGACAGCATCCATCGGATTGATGAGGTGAGGATTGAGCGAAAGAGGGTGGACAGGTCGGTAAGCGCATCCACTCCTTTGCAAACTGTCGATAAGGAGGTGATGCAGCAGCTGGGAATGACCAACCTCTCAGATGCCGTGAAAAGGTTTGCTGGGGTGAACGTACGCGACTATGGTGGGATAGGGGGCATGAAAACGGTTTCCGTCCACAACCTCGGTGCCCATCACACGGCTGTTAGCTATGATGGACTGACCGTCAGCAACACACAGGCTGGACAGATAGATGTGGGACGATTCTCGCTCGACAACGTGCAGAACGTCACCCTTGCCATAGGCGCCGACGACCAGCTGATGCAGTCGGCAAGGCATTTCGCCTCGGCGGGCATCATTTCCATACAAACGGAAAGGCCTGTCTTCGAGGACGATAGTAAGTATGCCCTCAGATTCAGATTGAACGACGGTTCATTTGGTATGGTCAACCCTTCACTACGCTACTGGCAGAAGATGGGACAACAGACTGCCCTCGCACTCAACGGCAACTATATGCGAGCCGACGGAACATACAAATACACGCTCGTCAACGGGAGGTACAAGACAGAGGAGAAACGCTACAACTCCGATATCTACACTCTCAATGGAGAGGCTAACCTCTACCACACCTTCGGCGACGGAAGCCAACTCGACGCCAAGGCATATTGGTTCCACTCACACCGGGGGTTGCCTGGAGCTGTCACCCTCTACAATCCCGTGAGCAACGAGCGACTGCACGACGAGGATTTCTTCACGCAGATGCTCTATCGGAAGGCGTTCAACGACCAGTGGCAGGTGCATGCCCGTCTCAAATACACGCATTCGTGGACACGATACGAGGATTCGGGAGCCAAATACCAAGGTGGGCATCAGGAGGATATCGACAGACAGGACGAGTATTATGGCTCTGTCACTGCGGGATGGACACCGACACGCAATTTCGGTATCTCCTTGGCGCAGGACATGGTGTTCAACAACCTACGCAGCAATATCTGCGTGGGAAGTAACAGCCAACCAGCCAATCCCAACCGAGTCACATCACTCACAGCCCTTATGGCCAAATGGTCATTGCCGCGGCTCGACCTCTGCGCCAACCTTGTGGGGACGTTCGCCACCGAACACGTGAAAACGGGCTATCGCCCCGACGACCGTAAGCGTCTCTCGCCTACAGTAGCCGCCACATATCGACTGTTCCGCGACGAGGCGATGCACCTCAGGGTCATGTACAAGAGCACGTTCCGAATGCCGACGTTCAACGACCTCTACTATCTGAGGATGGGAAATGCGGGACTGCGTCCCGAAAAGGCTCATGAGTATAGCGTCGGACTGACATGGGGAGGATTGAAAGTGGGCAAAGCGCATCTCAACACCACCGTCGATGCCTATTACAACGATGTCGATGACAAGATTGTGGCATTCCCTTCCACGTACGTGTGGAAAATGGCCAATTTCGGAAACGTGAGCATTCATGGCGTCGATGTCACGGCTTCAGCCGACATTCCTTTGGCCCGCCAAGTGGAATTGCTGTTGAGCGGTGCTTATACCTACCAGAAATCGGTTGACAAGACCGAAGGCTCCGCTTCCTACAACCGGCAGCTGCCTTATACTCCGCAACATGCGGCCAATGCCTCCCTTGTGGTGCGAACACCATGGGTGGACCTCGGATATAGCGTGTTGACCCAAGGCAAGCGATGGAGTTCGGCGCAGAACACGCCTGAATATCTCATTAAGGCTTACTGGGAACATACGCTCACGCTCAGCCACTTGTTTACCTTCCGCCACTGTCGGCTCAATGTGACGGGCAAGGTGCAGAACCTCACCGACGAGGGCTACGAAATCATCAAGTACTATCCCATGCCTGGGCGTTCCTGGAACCTCGGCGCGACATTATATCTATAGCATCCATTATCTCAATAGTAACTGTAACTTCTGTAGCATCTATTATTTTAACTCTATAAATCAAAAAAATGAAACTAAGGAATTTAATGTTTTCAGTGCTCAGTGCACTGGCTGTGACCGCTACGTTTACTGCTTGTAGCGACGATGATGAGTGGAATCCACTCGAAGAGGGCTCGAAAATTTATGTGGCAGAAACACGTGCTTTCTTGCTCAATGAGGGCGCATACCAGAAGAACAATGCCGGCATCACCTATTTCGACTGGTTGGCCGACACTACTTTCAACTACGACCTCTTCATGGCACAGAACGGTAAGCAGCTTGGCGACACCGGACAGGACATCATCGCTGATGACGACTGCATCTATGTCACTGTCTATGGTTCTAACTACATCACCAAACTCAATAGCCTGGGTGTGGAGCAAGCAAGAACCAAACTCCCTGAGGAATTAGGCGAGGTGCGCTACATGGTGGAAGAAGATGACTACCTCTATGTCACTTGCTATGGAGGATATGTGGCTAAAGTACAAACCTGGGACTTGAAGTATGTGTCGTCTGTCAAGGTGGGCGACAATCCTGAGTATATTGTGGAGAATGATGGTAAAATCTATTGCACCAACTCGGGTGGGCTAAATTCTACTAAAGGTTTGCCTGTTGACAGTACAGTTGCTGTCATCGATGCCAACAACTTCAGTACTGCCTCTTTTATGACAGTAATGAAGAATCCTGACCATATTCTTGAAGTCAACGACCGCATTTTCGTGCAGGGGTATGGTGAGTATTGGGACTACCCTTGGGGTGAACTCAATGTGAAGACCGGTGAATTCAAGCAGATTGGCAATGCTTCTTCATGGGCAACTTACGGCGACATCATCTACCTCGTCAACTCTGTCACCGACTGGAACACATACACCACTACCAACTACTTCTCTTCCTACAACACAGCTACCAATCAACTCACTGAAGCCTCTTTCCTCAAGAATATGCCAAAGGAATTAGGTGAGACCTCAGTTTATGGCATGAGCGTGAATCCCTATAACGGTGACCTTTACATTATGACCAGTAATTTTGTGAGCAATGGCAAAATCTATCATTTCGATGCCAACGGCAACTTCCTCAAAGAATTCGACTCTACGGGTATCAGCCCACGTAAGATTGTGTTCTTCAAGTAAGAGGACCGCAACGCTCAATCAATGAATA
>JAFXVU010000100.1 GCA_017534705.1 Bacteroidaceae bacterium | reverse complement strand
CCTGTTCCTTTCGCTCTGAGAGGAACCGGATGCGGTTGGCTGTGATGCGTATATCGTCTTTCACCATCTCCAGGCCCACCATGTCGTTCAGCTCTTGCAAGCAATCCTGGTAAGTGTCTTCCTTTCCCTGCAAAGGCGTGATGTCGATGTCGCATGACTGCAACTGTGTGGTTTCTTCGCCCTCGTACTGATTGATGTCGAGCCGGTTGATGCGTTTGATGTAATTGGAGCGTATGTGCTCCCGCATGAAGGAGCCCACAAAACGGGAACTGAAAGGGTATGTCAGGTTGTGTGCCGCGGCATTGGCATAAGCCCTTGCTATCACGTCCTGCGCCTCATGTGTGGGATGGAATGGGGCAAGCAACCTTCCCGTCAACAGCGATACAGCCTCGTCGGCGTATGGTGCACTGGCTTCTATCCGGTCGCTATCGGGAATCATTTTCACTTGGTTGCCAAACATCTGTTCCACCTCCTGCACCTCGCCTTTTGTTCCCACAAACACCAAGTGGCAGTGATTGGGCAAAGAGGACAACTGACGGGAGATGTAGTTGCCTTGAGGCAGCAAAAGGGCATCCAAATTGGTAAGGAAGACCATATACTGCTGTTTGTCGTCGTCTGCATCGCTACCGAAGTTGAATAATATTTTGGAAGAGTCTTTCAACTTTGACTTCAAGTCGGTCAGTTCCTCATAGGGATCCATGCGGGTCTTGTCGTAGAGCGACGCACAATCCGCAAACACACATTCGTATTTCATATCGGAAGCTACATATTGGGCAAAGGCCTTGACTGCATCGCCAGCCTCGCCTTGCGCCTTGTTGATGATGAAATGTCCTGGTTTGGGCAGAGACGGTATGCAAAACCGGTCGGCCCAAAAAGAATAGTTCTGGTACTGGTGCATCTGCAAGGCACGCTTTTTCAAGGAGTAGGTGCCAGGCATGTTGAAGAAAATGCTTGTTGCAAGAGCCGACCAGTCCACATTGTTGGCCAACGTCCATTCCATGTCGACATTCTGGCATCTCCTGACACCCGTAACCTTTGGCACAAGCATACTGTCGAGCGTGAAATCCACCCGCTCGCACCAACTACCTTTCTGAGAAACAATCAACATGTAGCGTCCCGGCATCCATGGGAAGGTGGAGGGACGGATAGTTCCTCTGAATCGTCGTTTGGTCCACTTACGTTCGTAAACCTTGTTTGAGTCGCTGTTCATCACTGGACAGAGATGCTCGGTGAAAACATTGAAGTTCAAGGGATATTGGCGGTCCATTTCTTCTTCGGACTGGAAAACCACAGTCATGGGATGACTGGCATACAGTAAGTTCGTCGGGTTGAATGAAAGTTTGATGAAAACACTTTCTATCATAATCATAAGATGTAAATTATTCAGGTGAAAACTATGGTAAGATTAAATGAAACTTTTATAAAGAGAGTTTTGGAGGAGCCAGGGATTTACGTCCAGACTCATCATGCAGGTTCGTACCAATCCGATAGCGTGTTGCCACTGCTAAAGAGACTAGCTTCAACTGTTATTGAAGGGAATTCATGATGTTCCCCTCATGAAAGAGAAATCCGAATCAGAAATGATTTTGTAGCAGTAAGTCAAAGAACACTGTCAACGTCAGCGCATAGTACATGCATGCAGCAATTGCAAAGCGCTCTAAACCGTAGTTTTTGAATGTGAAGTGACAAAACCGTTTTCACGGCAAACTTTCTTTTAGCTTTTTTGTCATACGGTGAATTCGTTGATGTTTGTTCTTTGTTTTTTTGTATTTCTTTTTTTCACCTTGGACTCGGCGCAGCAAAATTACACCTTGTCTTTGCAATAGTGTTGTCGTACCACCATTTCTTGCAAAATTATAAAGAACCTTTCTTATCACCAAATCTTTCGCTAAAAAAATCAAAAAAAGTTATTTTTAGGGGGTGAGAGTGATGATAAACCAAGAAAAGATGTAAATTTGCAAATATGGAAAATGAGATTACACCACAAATAGAAGAGCAAAACCTTTTTGCTGAGGAGCAACGCCTTCGGATGGAAGAGAAAAAAGCAGTTCGATGGTATGTCATGCGTGCTTACAAGTGTGAGGCCAAAGCAGAAAGCGTGCTTGCCAACCAGCCCGAACTGGAGTTCTACATGCCTAAGCGAGAAGTGGTACGCACTTACCATGGAAAAAAACAGGTGACAAAAGTCCCCGTCATTCCAAGCCTCTTCTTCCTGCACGGCCGACGGATAGACATCCAGCCAGTGAAAGACGAACACCCTTTCATCCAATACGCCATGAGCGGACGCGGCGACGACCGCAAGTTCATGACAGTGCCCGACAAGCAGATGGAGGACTTCATCCGAGTGGCGGAGAGTGACTGCGCGAAACGATTCCTGAAGCCCGAGGATGTAGACTTGACAAAAGGAGCCAGGGTGAGGATAGCGAGCGGAGCTTTCACTGGTCTATGCGGCACTTTCGTGAGGGTCAAAGGCAACAGGAAACGCACCGTAGTGGTGATGCTTGACAAACTCATGGGTGTGTCGGTGGAAATCAGTTCCGACATCATTGAGAAAGTAAAGGAATAAGAACGGCAAATGCCATTCACATCAGATAACTAACCTAAAATTGACAAGACTATGAAGATTCTGGAAATAATGAGCCAACTTGAGCGCAAGCACCCAGGCGAGGCTGAATATTTGCAAGCTGTGAAAGAAGTGCTGATGTCGATTGAGGATGTCTATAACCAGCACCCTGAGTTTGAACGTGCCAAAATCATAGAGCGATTGGTTGAACCCGAACGCATCATCACCTTCCGAGTGCCTTGGGTGGACGACAAAGGCGAGGTTCAAGTCAACCTCGGCTACCGTGTCCAGTTCAATAGCGCCATCGGTCCCTACAAGGGCGGATTGAGATTCCACTCATCAGTGAACCTCTCCATACTCAAGTTCTTGGGATTTGAGCAGACTTTCAAGAACGCGCTCACCACCCTACCCATGGGTGGCGGAAAGGGCGGAAGCGACTTCAGCATCCGAGGCAAGAGCAACGGCGAAGTGATGCGTTTCTGCCAAGCTTTCATGAATGAGTTATACCGCTATGTAGGGCCAGACGAGGATGTGCCCGCAGGCGACATCGGCGTGGGAGCCAGGGAAATAGGCTACCTTTTCGGCCAGTACAAGAAACTGACTCACCAATGGAATGGCGTGCTCACCGGTAAGGGACTGACTTACGGAGGTTCACTGGTAAGGCCTGAGGCCACAGGCTTCGGTGGTCTATACTTCGTCAACGAAATGCTGCAGACACACGACATTGATATCAAGGGCAAGACCATCGCCATCAGCGGATTCGGCAATGTGGCATGGGGAGCCGCCACCAAAGCCACCCAACTGGGGGCCAAAGTCATCAGCATCAGCGGCCCTGACGGTTACATCTATGACCCAGAGGGTGTCTGCGGTGAGAAAATCGACTATCTGCTCGAGCTCCGCGCTTCAGGAAACGACGTGTGCCAACCCTATGCTGAAGAGTTCCCCGAAGCCAAGTTCATACCAGGTAAACGTCCTTGGGAACTGAAATGCGACATCGCACTTCCTTGCGCCACCCAAAACGAACTGAACGGCGACGATGCCCGTCAACTGATTGCCAACGGATGCCTCTGTGTGGGCGAAATCAGCAATATGGGTTGCACACCCGAAGCCATCGACGCTTTCATCGAGGCCAAGATGCTGTTCGCACCCGGAAAGGCGGTGAACGCAGGAGGTGTGGCAACCAGTGGACTGGAAATGAGCCAGAACGCCATGCACTTGTCGTGGTCGGCAGCAGAAGTGGACCAGAAACTCCACGGCATCATGCACGCCATCCAAAATCAGTGTGTGGAATACGGACGGCAACCCGACGGCTACGTCAACTACGTCAGGGGAGCCAACATCGCTGGCTTCATGAAGGTGGCTAAGGCCATGATGGCACAAGGCATCGTCTGATTATCGTCTTTATGGGCATCCTACAAGGTTTTTTCTCCTTTTTTATCAAAAAACAGGAGGATTTTTCCATAAAATTTAATTGAAAGTTTTATTTTTGCACAACGGAACTTAACGAACCATCACCGCAACTTACTAAACAAACAAATTAAATTCAAAATAGAGACTTACTAATTATTCTAATTTACTAATTAAATCATTGTCCACATGAGAAAAGTTTTTACTCTCGCATTGGTCGTTATGGCCATGATGTGTACGCAGAAAGTGGCTGCGCAGACGGAGTATAAGATCCTTTCGGACCTGACTTCGAAACTGACTAACGCCAACTTTACTGCCGACCCTGCAACAACTGTGACAATCCGAACCTATGACTACGACATGCCCGACCAACTCGGAGCTGGCGCAGGTGGTTCAGACCTCTTCGGACAGCAGGCCATCACTGGATGGACCGCTGCAAATCCTACTGACAACATTTATATGGTCAAAGACGCTCGCACAGACGGTGCCAATGCACGTGCTGCCGGTATCTTCGACTATATCGACGACGAATCCACTGAGACTTCTTTCCCCGGCCTTGGTGGCGCTTACTACGCACCTTACATTGAGGAAGGCTTCACTGGACCAGGCCTTGGTATAGTGGCTGTTTGGGGTGCAGGTATCACCTACTCTCAAGATGTTGAACTTCCTGCTGGCGGCTACATGCTGTTGGTGCAGCTTCAGAACACCGCTGGCGCTTCTGCAGTGATTGAGAGCTACAACGGATTCGTTGAAAGCAACGGTGCAAAACATGAGTCCAATTTGCTTCAATACCAGACCAGCGTTTGGATCACTGACACCATCACATTCCTGCTCAAGGAACCTGCTAGTGGTAAAGTGACCCTTGGCTACAAATCTGGCAACTGGGGCTCTGGTTCAGCTCCACACCTCTTCATCGACAACGTGAAACTCTACAGCATCGACCCCACTCCTCTGCAAGACGCTGAAGTTGTGGCTGCTAAGGAAGAACTCCTCGCTGTCATCAATGAAGGACGTGACCTCGGTGTGGACGTGAGCGCAGCATTGGCTGTTTATAACAACCCAGGCGCAACAGTGGAGCAAGTGAAGAAGGCCATTGAAGACCAGAAGGCTGCCAATGCCGCTGGAACAACCGACTTCTCTGACTTCTTCATCACCAACCCCCACTTCTCACTCGATGATCCTATCACCGATGGTATCACTACTTATGACTACGACATGGAGGATCCCAACGGTTCCAACGGACGAAAAGTGGAACACTACGGTATGCAGCCCGTGCAGGGATGGGAAGCCAGCAATATGAACGAGAACGCACGCGCCAGCGGTGTGTTCGCTATCGGTAGCGACGCTTGGCTCGGTGGCGGTGCCTTTACACCTCCAACATCCATGTCCGACGGTTCGACCGAAGGCAACCTCCTCGGTTTCGTAAGCGTTTGGACCGCTACTTCGCAATACACCCAGCAGGTAACCATTCCTGACGGAACCTACACCTTGACTATCTCTTATTACAACGGTGGTGGTACAGGAGCTATTGCCAAGAACCTCATGGGATTCGTCACCAACGACGGTTTCGAGTATCTCTGCCAGGAAACCACATTCAAGGTGAACAGTTGGGAAACAATGACAGTGAAGTTCACACTCGACGAGCCTACTTCTGGCTACTTCTCAGTGGGTTATGAAGCTACAAACTCTGGATCAGCCGCTATGCCTCACCTCTTCATCGACGGTATCTCGCTCCGCTACGTGGGTACAGCTGTCTTCGACCCATCGCTCATCGCACTTCAGGCAGCCGTTTCTTCCGCAACGAAGTCACTTGACGAGTATTTCCAACAGACCTTGAAAGACGAACTTCGCGAAGTCGTTTCAGCCGGCGCCGCTCTCGTAAGTTCACAGAGTTCTGACGCTGATGCCAACAAGGAAGCCGCAGACGCCATCAACAACCTCCTTGGCGAGGCTAAGGCTTCTATCAAGGCTTACAACGCATTGCAGGAATTCTATGATGGAGAACTGCAAGAGCTCATCGAGCAGTACGAGGAAGACCTTCCTGGATACTACGAGCGTCTGAACGACCTTAACGACCAGATTATGGAACAGTTGAACGACGAGCCAACATGGTCAGCAGAGGAAATCAACGATGTTCTCGGTTCTGTCAACGCCATGTATAAGGAAGAGGTTCAGAAAGCTTGGGACGAGGCTATCGCTTCTGGCAAGCCTTTGAAGAAAGACCTCGACATCTCTGTGCTCTTCGAGCAACTCGCTTACACTTACAGCTCTACTGCTCAGTCGAACACCAACGTGCCTGACAAGGAGTGGAAATATGGTGACGCCAACAACTTCAAGACCCAGTATGGTACAGCCGAGGTATGGAACCAGACTCCATTTGAGGTTTCCCGCACCATCTCCGACCTGCCAGCCGGTAAGTACACCGTCACTACAAGAGCTTACTACCGCACAGCATCCAATACTGTCAACTACGAAAGCTACGACCCAAGCAATGAACTCGCCTTCGTATTTGCCGGTCACAACAAGACCGCTCTGACCAATGTAGTCGAGATAGCCAATCCAAGTGCAGAGGCATTCGTAGGCAATGCGAATATCGGTACCGAAGAAGAACCTCTCTACGTGCCCAACAACCAGCAGGCTGCACACGATGTATTCGAGAATGACGCATACGCTGACAAACTCGAGAAGTCTGTTTCAACAGTGGTTGCTACAGACGGCGGCGACCTCACCTTCGGTGTGAAAGCCGACCAAATGGAGGGCGACTGCTGGGTGGTTTGGTACACCTTCTCTATCGCTTACAACGCACTTGAGGATGACTTGCTGAACAATGAGATCACCGCTTTGATTGAGGAAGCCAACAATGCTATCGACGAGGGTGCAGGAAATGTAATCGCCGCACAGGACGGACTGAGCAGCGCAAGTGACAAGGGTGAGAAAGCACTTGGTGGCAGCACAGCTGACAAGGTGGCCGCTGTAACCGCACTCACCGACGCCATTGACTACGCCGGAGAAAGCGTGAAACTCGCAGAACAACTCGACGAGGTGTTCAACGACTACCTCAACCAGATGACAGAAAGCGAGTTCTCGTCTAGCGACAACACACTGCCTGACCTCATCGACGCAGTTAGCGACGGCATGAACGACGGTTTCAAGGACAACCCAACAGTACAGAACTATATTGACCAGTTCCCTAAGGCTTGGGCTGCTTACGTGCTTGGACAGGACGGCTTCGCTGACGCCACTGGAGACACTCCAGTTGACATCACTGGCATCATCATCAACGCTGCATTCGACATGCAGAACGCCAACTACTGGACCATCACCACTGACTCTATTGATGACCGCATCGGCCAGAACCAAGGATACCAGAACAACAACGAGTACACCAGCGAGGATGGACAGATTGTTGTCAACCAGTTCGTAGAGGCTTGGAGACCTGACGGAGCAACACTGCACAACGGTAACATCGGACAGACACTCAACGTGACACTGCCAGCAGGTTACTACACTCTCGAGGCTGACGCTTACGCAACCAACCAGAAGGCAATTCCTGAGGAAGGTATTCAGGGTGCTTACCTGATGGCCAACAACAACGGCAACTACTACCTCACTCCTATAGGCATAGCAGTGGCAGGCGCCGCACCAGAACACTTCACAGTTGACTTCTACTCCGACGGTGTGAACCCGACTACCGTTGGTCTGCGTGTTGAGGACACCAACGCTTCTTGGATTGTAGCCGACAACTTCAAACTGAATTACATCGGTACTGAAGCTCCTGTAGGCATCAAGGACATCGAGACAGCAGAAACCGCTGTTGACCTGAAGAACGCCAAGAACATCTACAGCATCACAGGCCAGCGTCTGAACCACGTTCAGAAGGGCATCAACATCGTAGATGGAAAGAAAGTGCTGATTAAGTAGTTCACACTATCTATAGCGTATATAGTTTCTATAACGCCTATAGCCCGATAAAGAAAGGCGGCAGGATTTCTCCTGCCGCCTTTCTTTATCTATCCGTATAGCAGCCGCGCCTTATTCCTCTCTATAGCTGGCGAGCTTATTGCGGAAATAAGCCTCCACATCTTTCCAGCGGTAGTAGGGATAACGGTCAGTGTGGACAGGTAGCGTAGCTTCCTTTTCATTCAGCAATGCTTTCACAAGCACATCACCGTTCCTTCCTTTTTTGGGGCGGTAATACACCAGCTGAATGTTGCAACCCATGGGGAAAATGCGGTAGTTCACCCACTTCTGGTCCAACTCGTCGAGATTCTCCACTTGACGGCCACAGCTGTCGAGTTCCAACAGACAAGCCAACGGCAACACACAAACCTCATGACCAAAACGCAAGGTGGCACCATGACGACCACTGACCAGTATGGTGTCGGCTGTGTCGAGCATGTTCTTCAGCAAGTTGTACTGGCAGAAAGGCACTATGGTTTTCGACAATGGCGACGCAGCATAGTTGATGTACCACTCTATGTTCTTGGTTTTCCAAAGGTCATAGAGTTCGTCTTCGGTGAACAGGTCGTAGAAGGAGATGTCAGTGTCGTGACTCTGCATGTTGCTGCATACCTCAAACATACGGCGCATGAAAGTCTTGGCATGAGATTCCCTCTCGAAGTATTTCACTCCCTTCTTAAAGACCAAGTCGCAGAAACGCTCTGGATGTGTGAATTTGTCACGGTAAGCGGCCTTGACATCATCACCCACCCAACGTATGTCGTGCATGTATTTGCTATCCTCCTGATTCAGATAGTACTGGAACGCCTCACTCACGTCATTGTGAATCTTAATGCCAGGATTGAAACCTGTGATTTCCTCGCACTCGGCCTCCATACTCAAAATGCATCGAATCACGACCGTCGAGCGGGCATCAATCTCAGCTTTTCCCTTGAACACCTCAGGAAAACGCTCGGTCATGCGTTTTCCAATGCCGTGATGCTGACGTTCGCCCACGGTGGTCAAGTCGCCAAGACGATTGATTGTGGTTGGATAGAAACGTTCAAAACGTTGCAGCACATCTTCTCCCAAGGCAGTGAGTTCACCAGCCTCATGTGCTTCTCGGAGTGTAGCAAGAGGCCGCTTGTAGTCGTTCTCTCCGATGAGCCACCGCGAGCCATGACGACCGTAATGATTGATGTAGAAAGGCTCATAACCTTTTGGAGAGGGTGTGAGCGGTTTGGTGGGAGTCTCATACGCCAGGTAGTTGCTTCCTGAACGTTCCTTCTTGGCATGGATTTCCTCGCGCGCTGTCTGAGCAACCACTCCGGAAACCGAAGCCAGCAACAAGGCAGATAATAAAAGTCTTCTCATAGATATAATATAAAAATGGAATAAAAAATGTAGCTAATTATCAAATTGCAATAAAACACACGCATTGCTCGCAAAGTTAAGCATAATTTCTCATTTTTTATTAAATATCTTAAAAAAACGTCTGTTTCACTCACAATATAGAAAACTATTTTGGTTTTGAAAGTTTTCCTTTGTAACTTTGCACTCAATTTGAGAAAACGTAGGTAATATGGCCAAAGAACTAAAAGAAAATGCTGATTTAAAAAGGTACATTGCCCTGTTCGCTTTCAATGAATTCAAGAGAAAAGGAGTGAAGTCTGTCAAGATGGATGATTTGGCATCAGGGCTTGGTATTTCCAAGCGTACCATCTACGAACTGTTTGAAGACAAAGAAGAACTGCTTGTAGAAGGATTGAAATTTGATGCCGAAAACACAAGAAAAGCTCTCTCCGACATTGTCAACGAAGGCAATTCCTTTTTCGACTCATTCATGAAATGGCTGAGTGTCAGCATCAGCCAGATACGGGGTATCAATTGCAATTTCCTACTCGACCTCGCGCATTACCAGAAAGTTCAGGAGTACTTCAACCAGCAAAAAAACGAGCGGCATGAGAATGCCAAGTACTTCATGGAACGTGGTGTGGCCGAAGGGGTATTCAGGGATGATATCGACTACGACCTGCTCATCACTACCCACGACATGCTCAAGGAAGCATTGGTCAACTCCAATGTTTTCAATGAAATCAATTACAATGTGTTCTTTAAAAGCGTACAACTTGTAACGCTGAGGGGAATATGTACAGAAAAAGGATTGCAAATCCTCAACAGATACGAATTCTAACATAATCATTTATATTAAGGTGAAAACTACAGGAAACAAATTGCTCATGTTCATGGCACTGGCTCTTCTAACAACAACCATCCATGCACAAGACAACGACGGCGACAAGGTCACCCTTGAACTCACTCTTGACAAGGCTATAGAAATAGCACTCAGTGAGAACCCCACCATCAAAGTGGCTGACAAAGACGTGGAACTGAAAAACATCGCTGACAAAGAGGCTTGGCAAAGCCTGTTGCCAGAAGTGTCCATCAACGGTGGTATGACACACACACTGCTTGCTGCGGAGATGAAGCTCAATGGCAACTCGTTCAAAATGGGTAAGGACGGAACAGCAACAGGTTCTGCTGCTCTCAACGTCAACCTCCCCATTTTCGCTCCTGCCGTTTATAAGACGATGAAACTTACCAAGACAGACATCGAACTGGCACTGGAGAAAGCACGTTCATCCAGGCTCGACCTCATCAACCAGGTAACTAAAGCATACTACCAGACCATGCTGGCACAGGACAGTTACAACGTGATGCAGCAGAGCCTGAAAACGAGCGAGGAGAACTACAACGTAGTGAAGCAGAAATACGAGTTCGGGGCTGTAAGCGAATTCGACGCACTCACCGCTGAGGTACAGATGAGAAACACCAAGTCAAGTATGGTGTCAACCAAAAACGGCCTTACCCTTGCAGCGCTGCAACTGAAAGTGCTCATGGGCGTAACCGCCGACGTGAACATCAACATCAACGACCGCCTCGAAAACTACGAGGACAAACTGGTGCTTGCAGACATCACCGACCCCGACCGCGACCTGAGCAACAACACAGCAATGAGACAGTTCGACCTCAACGAGAAAATGTTGCAGCAAAACAGGAAACTGCTACAGACCAACTTCCTCCCGACTGTGGGATTCAGTTGGACTTATCAATACCAGTCGCTTTACAACGAGAACTGGAACATTTTCAACTACGACTGGGCTTCCAGCTCCAACTTCCAAATCACATTCAGCATTCCCATCTACAGGGCAAGCAACTGGACCAAACTCAAAACCAACAAGATACAGATGGAACAACTCGTGGACAGCCGGCTGAACACCGAACGTCAACTCACCATGGCTGTCCAGAGCTACAGCACCAACATGGCTTCGAGTATTGAGCAATTGGGCAGCAACCGCCTCGCCATCCAACAGGCAGAGAAAGCCAGAATGATTTCCACTAAGAGATACGAGGTGGGTAGAGGCACTGTGCTCGAGATGAACGAAAGCGAGGTGGCTCTCACACAATCCAAACTCACCTACAATCAGTCCATCTATGACTATCTCATCAACAAAGCCGACCTCGACTACACACTCGGCAAGGACACGTATCTGAAATAACCCCAAAAGCGAAAAAGACCGATATCCCGATATAACGATATTACGAAAAAAAAGGAAAAATAAAAAAAGAACATATACAATGAGAAAAACATTCCAAGCCATCGCTCTCGTAATAGGCGCACTTACGATTGCGGCTTGCTCAAGCAAGGAAGACGACGCAAAGAAAAGCACTGTGCCACAGGAGAAAATAGAGGTGAAAGTGCAGAAGGTCACCAGCGAGGAAATACCTCAGACGGAAACCTACACAGCCAATGTGGAAAGCGACGTGAAGAACAACATTTCGCCCAACACTCCATACCGTATTGAAAGAATCTACGTGGATGTAGGCGACCGTGTCAGCAAAGGCCAGACCGTGGTGCAACTCGACGCTTCCAACCTCAGGCAGATGCAGTTGCAGATTGAGAACCTTCGCACCGAGTTCAACCGCACTGACGGACTTTACAAGGTGGGAGGAGCGTCAAAAGCTGAATGGGACAACGCCAAGATGAACCTCGAGGTGCAAGAGACCTTGTACAAGCAACTGGCGCAGAACACTCGTCTGGTGAGCCCCATCAGCGGTGTTGTCACGGCACGCAACTACGACAACGGCGACATGTACTCTGGCACGCCCATCCTCACTGTAGAGCAACTCAATCCTGTGAAGATGATTGTCAATGTGTCCGAAAGATTCTTCAAATTCATCTACACCAACATGAATGTTGACATCCAGCTCGACGCTTACGAGGGAGAGCATTTCTCTGGCCGTATCTCACGCATCTATCCCACTGTCGATGCCAACACACACACCTTCCCTGTGGAGGTTATCGTGAACAACTCTTCCCAGAAAGTACGTCCAGGTATGTTCGCACGAGCCACCATCAACATGGGTAGCGAGAACCGTGTGCTCATCCCCGACGTTGCACTCGTCAAGCAAGTGGGTGCAGGCGACCGGTATGTATATATCCACAACAACGGAAAGGTCACCTATCAGAAAGTGGAACTGGGCAAGCACTTCGATGACAAGTATGAGGTAATCAGCGGTGTGGAACCCGGCAGCGAAGTGGTCATTGCCGGTATGTCTCGACTGGCCAACGGAAGGGAAGTGACCGTGGTGAAATAAGTTGACACAGAAACCTTTTAACGACTAACATATCTACCAATATGAGCCTATATGAAGGAGCGGTCAGACGACCGATTATGACAAGTCTGGTCTTTCTTGCCATCGTGATTCTGGGATTGTTCTCGCTATCACGATTGCCCATCGACCTCTATCCAGACATCGACACCAACACCATCATGGTGATGACATACTACAACGGCGCTTCGTCGGAGGACATCGAGAACAACGTGACACGACCTATCGAAAACGTGCTCAACTCTGTGGAACACCTTAAGCACCTCACGTCCAACTCCAAGGAAGGTGTATCGGTAGTGACACTCGAGTTTGAGTTCGGACACGACATAGACGCGCTTACCAACGATGTGCGCGACAAACTCGACATGGTGAGCAACGCCTTGCCTAACGAGGCGCAGACACCTATACTCTTCAAGTTCTCCACAGACATGATTCCCATCCTGCTCCTCTCTGCACAGGCGGAGGAGAGCCAGAAAGCGCTCTACAAGATTCTCGACGACAACGTAGCCAACCCGTTGGCACGTATCGACGGAGTGGGGTCTGTATCCATTGTCGGTGCACCTGAACGAGAAATCAACATCTACTTGAACCCACAGAAAATGGAGGCCTATGGCTTGAGTGCCGCGCAAATCAGTGCCGCCATCGCCGCAGAAAACAGAAACATCACCGGTGGTAATGTGGATATTGGCTCCAACACGTTCTCTGTGCGTATAGAAGGTGAGTTCAACGACCCACAGCAAATGCAGAATGTTATCGTGGGCAGCCGTAACGGCATCAATGTATACCTCAGAGATGTGGCACGCATTGTCGATGATGTACAGGAAAGAGCCCAGAAATCGTTCACTAACGGTAAGCAAGGCGCTATGGTCATCATCCAGAAACAAAGTGGCGCCAACTCCGTGGCCATCTCCAATGCGGTGAAGAAACAACTCCCCAGCATACAGAAGAACTTGCCTTCCGACGTGAAACTGGGTGTGATTGTCGAGACATCCGAGAACATCCTCAACACCATCAACACACTCACCGAGACCATTCTCTATGCCATGCTCTTCGTGGTCATCGTGGTGTTCGTGTTCCTCGGACGATGGAGAGCCACTGTCATCATCTCCATCACCATCCCTATGTCACTCATCGCGTCCTTCATCTACCTCTATGCGACTGGAGGATCGCTCAACATGATATCTCTCTCGTGTCTGTCCATTGCCATCGGTAGCGTCGTCGATGACGCCATTGTGGTGCTGGAAAACGTCACGACACACATTGAACGAGGGTCGGACCCCAAACAAGCGGCCATACACGGCACCAACGAGGTGGCTATCTCCGTTATCGCTTCAACCCTCACCATGATCTGCGTGTTCTTCCCTTTGACCATGGTAACAGGTATGTCGGGTGTGCTCTTCAAGCAACTGGGATGGATGATGTGCGTCATCATGACCGTCTCCACCACATCCGCACTGTCCTTCACCCCTATGCTCTGCTCGCAAATGCTCAAACTGCAGAAGAAGCAAAGCAAGGCCTTCAAGTTGTTCTACACGCCGATATCCAAAGCTCTCGCCAAACTCGACGACTGGTACACCGCACGCATCAATTGGGCAGTGCGACACCGTATCACCATCATCATCGGCAGTTTCTTGGTCTTTGTACTCTCGCTCGTCGTCGCTAAAGTGGTGGGTATCAAAAGTGAGTATTTCCCAGCCAACGACAACGGACGTATTGGTGCTACTCTTGAACTGCCCATAGGTACACGAGTGGAGAAAGCAGAGGAAATAGCAGAAAAGATGACCAGCATGTGGAAAGAACGCTATGGTTCCAACCTCAGGGTCATCAACTACCGCGTAGGACAAGCTGGCGACAGCAACACCTTCGCTTCTATGAACAGCAACGGTGACTACCTCATCTCATTCAACATCACACTTGTACCCTCCAACGAGCGTAAGATAGGATTGGCACAGGTCTGCGACGAAATGCGTGAGGACTGTAAGAAAGTACCGGAACTGGCTAAGTACCGAATACTGATGGGTGGACAGCAAGGCGGTATGGGCGGACAGAACACCGCTACTTTCGAGGTCTATGGATACGACATGGAAGCCACCTACGAGTACGCGAGCGCTCTTCGCGACTCTTTCCGCAACAGTCCAATCATTACCGAGGCACTCGTCTCACGTTCTGACTACGAGCCTGAACTGGTAGTCAATTTCGACCGTGACAAACTCGCCATCTACGGAATAGGACTCAGCGACGCCGCCGGACACATCAGAAACCTCATCAATGGTAGTTTGATGTCGTATTACCGCGAAGACGGTGAGGAATACGACATTAGAGTTCGCTTCGAACCTACAGCACGCCAAAGCATCACCGACCTTGAAAACCTGTTGATTCCCAACAACCAAGGCGCAAATATCCGCGTGGGCGATGTGGCCACTATCGAAGAGTCGAGCATACCTCCAACCATTGAGCGCAAAGACCGACAGCGCATCGTCACTGTCACTGCAGTGCTCAAGGACGGATATGCGCTCTCTGAAGGCGTGGACCTGGGTAACCAATTGACTGAGAAAATCGACCGACCCAACGGCGTTACCGTACAGGTGGCAGGTTCATACGAGGACCAGCAGGATGCCAACCGCGACTTGGGTACACTCGGCATACTCATTATCGTTCTGGTGTTCATCGTCATGGCCGCACAGTTCGAATCCCTCACCTACCCCTTCATCATCATCCTATCCATTATCTTCGCCCTCTCTGGTATTATCTTCGCTCTGTGCCTCACAGGAACAAGCGTCAATATCATGTCGATGCTTGGCGGTATCATGCTCATCGGTATTGTGGTGAAGAACGGTATTGTGCTCATCGACTACACCCAGTTGATGCGCGAGCGTGGAATGGGACTCATACGAAGCGCCGTAGTGGCTGCAAGAAGCCGTCTCCGTCCTATCCTCATGACATCGCTCACCACTATTCTCGGTATGGTGCCGCTTGCTGCCGGACATGGCGTAGGTTCTGAAATGTGGCGTCCACTCGGTATTTCCATCATTGGAGGTCTGACTGTATCAACCATCATGACACTGGTTTATGTTCCATCCATGTTCTGTATCTTCGGCGCTAACGGAGTAAAACTCAAACGACGCAAGATGCGCAAGCAACGTGAATTGCAAGCCTACTGGAACGAACACAAACAGGAGGAGATGCTCAATGCCCAGGCTTTCTCGGAGAACAAGAAAAAATAAAGAAACCTCCCTTCCCGTCATCAAATCAAAAAGAATACAACAATGAAAAGCGTAATGATATCATTCGACCAGGCCTCTTACGAGAAAGTGCTGGCCGCTCTCGACCGAACCAACTGCCGCGGATTCACTCTTTTCCCGCTCACAAGCGGAAGAGGCAGCAACACTGGAGAACCGCATTTTGGCTCGCACGCATGGCCTTCCACCTGCTCCACCATCATCACCATCGTGGAAGACGAGAAAGTGGACAGGCTTTTAGAGAGACTGCACGAAATAGACAAGGAATCGGAAATGCTCGGTCTTAGAGCTTTCGTCTGGAACGTGGAGAAAACCATCTAGGTTATCTAGATTATCTAGAATGTCTAGAATATCTAGAATATCTAGAATATCTAGGAAAAACCAGGCCAACCAGGTTAACCAGAAAAAGTCCAACCAGTAAAAAAAACAATCCCTTGTGTGCGTTCACATTTCACTGGAAATGAAAACACACCCCAATTGTCAAGTCGAGTTTGCAATTTCGCAAACTCGACTTGCTTTTCATGTAAAAAAATACACAAAATCGGTAAAGATGTGAATAAATCCTAAAAAGTTGTCGACTTACTACCATTTCTACAAAGTTTTTAATAACTTTGCACAATAAATTGCGAAAAAACGTAGTTATAAAATCAGACACTCAAATGTTGGAGAAAACTTTAGTTATACTCAAGCCGTCTGCAGTGCAGCGTGCCATAGTCGGCGAAGTGACAGCAAGATTCGAACGCAAGGGTCTCCGCCTTGCTGGCATGAAGATTATGCAGCTGACCGACGAACTGTTGAATGAACACTACGCACATCTCAGTAGCAAGCCTTTCTTTCAGAGAATCAAGAATTCTATGATGGCAGCCCCTGTCATTTGCTGTTGCTACGAAGGCGTTGACGCCGTAGAGACCGTACGCAGCATGACAGGCAGCACTAACGGACGAAAAGCAGCTCCCGGAACCATCAGAGGTGATTTTGGTATGAGTTTCCAGGAAAACATCATCCACACTTCCGACTCTCCTGAGAACGCTATAGTTGAGCTCAACCGATTCTTCAAACCCGAGGAGATTTTCGACTATAAGCAATCCACATTCCAATTCCTCTATGCCAACGACGAATACTAAAAATATTTATTAACTTTTTAAACCACTTAAAACGTGACAATCCACATTATCAAAAAGACACTCGGCTTAGTATTACTGTCAATGTCGACCTTGCAGCTTTCTGCTCAGGACATCATTGCCCATCAGGCTTCAGCAGACAAGCAGATGAAAGACATCAGCACTATCAAAGCCCACAAAATCATCAACAACACAAATCTTAACAACCCTGCCACAAACGTCTACACCAACTGGGACAACGCCAGTGTGAACAGTGTTGCCGGTGCGGTACCGTCAAACTTCAAGATTGACCTTAGGGGTTTTTGCATGCCTACTCCAAGCCGTGTAGTAACCTCTAAGTTTGGCTACCGTTGGCACCGCCAGCATCAGGGTCTTGACATCAAAGTGTATGTCGGCGACACCATACGCGCCGCTTTCGACGGTAAAATCCGTGTGGTGAAGTACGACGGCAACGGCTATGGCAACTATGTTGTCATCCGTCACCCCAACGGATTGGAGACACTCTACGGACACATGAGCAAAACCCTTGTTAGACCAGACCAAATAGTGAAGGCTGGACAGGTTATCGGACTTGGTGGCAACACCGGACGTTCCACAGGCTCACACCTCCACTTCGAGACACGTCTCGCAGGTAAGGCCATCGACCCATCTCTCCTCTTTGATTTCCCCAACCAGGATATCGTGAGCGACTACTACATCTATCGTGGTGAGAAAATCCAAAAAGAAGCACGTACATCCGCCTCGGCACTCGCTTCTGTAGCCAACGACCAGAACAACCTTGAAAGCGCGCTTGAAGCAGCTGAGAAGAAATCAACGACAAACTCACGCCGAAACACCGCTTCACGCAAGGTGGCTCAGAACAAAAGCAAGAGCAAGAGCAAATCCTACACTGTGAAGAAAGGCGACACCCTTTACAGCATCGCTAAGAAAAACGGTATGAGCGTTAAGGAACTCTGCAAGAAGAATGGCATCAAGCAGTCAGCCAAAATCCGTGCAGGACAAACACTCAAATGCTAAGCATGACATCATAACACAAAGAGAGGCGCATTTTACGATGCGCCTCTCTTTGTGTTATACCCTCAGGGCAGTGATTATTTATTCTTGATGTAATCCACAATCCAAGCACCAACTTCTTTCGTTCCGTATTTGGCACCACCTTCAACCTGAATCTCAGGAGTGCGAACATTCTGGTCGAGAGAAGCGTTCACAGCCTCACGAATAAGGCCACCCTCTTCCTTAAGGTCGAAGTACTCGAACAACATGGCTACAGAGAGAATCTGAGCCAATGGATTGGCGATGTTCAAACCTTTGGCCTGAGGCCAAGAGCCATGGATAGGCTCAAATACAGGTGTATGCTCACCCGTGGAGGCAGAAGGAAGCAGTCCCATAGAACCGGTAATGCAGGAACCCTCATCGGTAAGGATGTCACCGAAAGTGTTTTCTGTCACCATCACGTCGAAGAAACGAGGCTCCTGAATCATACGCATAGCAGCGTTATCCACATACATGTAGTCTGTGGTCACCTCTGGGTACTGGGGAGCCATCTCCTGAGCGATTTTGCGCCATAGACGGCTTGATGCAAGCACATTGGCTTTATCCACTACTGTGAGATGCTTATTGCGCTTCATGGCGTACTCAAAACCTACTTTCAAGATACGCTCAATCTCAGGACGTGTATAGTAATTGGTATCATAAGCCTTGTCGTCGGCTTCATACTTCTCACCGAAGTACATGCCGCCTGTCAGTTCACGGATGCAGATAAAGTCAGCACCACGTACAAGTTCATCCTTCAATGGTGACTTGTGAACAAGGCAGTCGAAAGTGGTTACAGGACGGATGTTTGCAAAAAGGCCAAGCTTCTTGCGCATAGCGAGCAAGCCCTGCTCAGGACGCACTTTAGCTTTGGGGTTGTTATCAAACTTAGGATCACCTACCGAGGCAAAAAGCACGGCATCGCTCTCCATACACAACTTGAATGTGTCCTCGGGAAATGGGTCACCTACTTTGTCTATGGCATCAGCACCGCAAATGGCATAATCATAGCTCAGTTCATGACCGAACTTTACACTGATGGCCTTGGCTACTGCCAGTCCCTGTTCCATAATCTCTGGTCCTATACCATCACCTGGTAGAACCGCAAGTTTCAGTTTCATTGTCTTTTACTTTATTATTGTTTGTTTTTCTGAGTAGTCTGAATGGTCTGAGTATTCTGAAATCTACGAGTAGTCGGAATGCTCTGAATGACCGGATTATTCTGATTGGCCTTGTTGTTCCGTGGTTTCCTGCGGTTTAGCATTCTCAATGAGGTTGAGCATCTTGATGGTGGCCTTGATAGCGGCTTCGGTCTGGTCTGCGTCAAGGGCATGTGTTTTGTAACTCTTATCATTGTATGTCCACGAGATGGTGGTTTGAACCAGAGCGTCTGTACGGCCTCCAGGAGGTATTACCACCACATAATTGGTCAGCCACGGGAAGGAACGTTGCAATTTGTCGCGGTAGATGTGGCGTACGGCATGCACAAACGCGTCGTACATACCATCACCTATCGACGACTCCTCATACACCTTGCCATTGACCTCAAGCTTCACGCTCGCCAACGGTTTCAGACCATAGGCTGTGGAAACCATATAACTAATCAATTTCACCTTGTCATCGGGTGTGGAATGCTTCAGCACATCAGAAACGATATAAGGAAGGTCTTCCTGGGTGACCAGTTGTTTCTTATCGCCCAATTCGATGATTCGGTTGGTGACCAGTCGGGTCTGCTCTGGCGTGAGTTCAAGTCCCAAATCCTCGAGATTTCTCAAGATATTGGCCTTGCCGCTGTTCTTACCCAAAGCGTATTCGCGCTTACGGCCAAACCGCTCTGGCAACAAAGCGTTGCAGTAGAGATTGTTTTTGTTGTCACCGTCAGCATGAACACCAGCCACCTGTGTGAACACACTCTCACCTGTGATGGGTTTGTTGGGCGGGATGGCTATACCAGAATAGCTCTCCACCAAACGGCTGGCCTCGTAAAGTTTCACCTCGTTGATACTTGTATCGATATGCAATTGGTCCTTGAGCAGAGCCTGTACACTCGACAATGGAGCATTGCCCGCACGTTCGCCCAATCCATTGATGGAGGTATGCACTCCTGTACAACCCTCTATCACGGCCATCATCACATTGGCGATGACAAGGTCGTAGTCATTGTGGGCATGGAAGTCGAACTTCACATCAGGATAGCGCAGACGCATCTCACGAATGTAATTAGTGACTTCTATAGGATTGAGCACACCCAAGGTGTCGGGCAACATGAACCTGTGAACACCATAGTCCTTCAAAGCATCGACAAACGCGAACACATACTGAGGCGAGTCCTTCATGCCGTTGCTCCAGTCCTCCAAATAGATATTCACGTCAATACCGAGTTCTTTGGCATAGTCTATCGATGAACGGATGTCGGCGATATGCTCATCAAGGGTTTTCTTCAGCTGGTACTTGCAATGACGCTCCGAACCCTTGCAAAGCAAGTTGATGACCTTGCAACCACATTCGTTGATCCAGTCAAGCGACAGATGCCCATCCACAAAACCAAGCACCTCTACCCTATCGAGTTTACCGGCACGGGAAGCCCAACGGCAAATACCCTTCACCGCCTCCTTCTCGCCTTCCGACACGCGTGCAGATGCCACCTCTACTCTATCCACATTGACATCTTGGAGCAACATACGGGCTATCATGAGTTTTTCATGAGGAACAAAACTCACGCCACTGGTTTGCTCACCGTCACGAAGTGTCGTGTCAAGAATTTCTATCCGTTTCTCGTTCTCCTTTATCATTTTACGTTCAATCTCTAAGGTCTAAAAACCTAAAAATGTCATTTTAGGCGAAGCCAATGGTCAAAAATGCGATTAAGCGAGGGCAGAGTCGAACTTGTTCGAGCTATGCCGAGCGTGAGCATTTTAGGCGAAGCCAATGGTCAAAAATGCGATTAAGCGAGGG
>JAFXVU010000008.1 GCA_017534705.1 Bacteroidaceae bacterium | reverse complement strand
ATGGCATCAAGATTACCCTGAGTACCGAATAGGCGCGAACCAGGGCGGAATGAAGTTGTGCATGAAGGCAGACGAATACTTTTGGGGGGCGCAGACCGTCTTTGTTGATGTTGACTATACCCGATTCACTGAAATTGGAGACTATCTCGACACCCTAACAAGCCCGCCGACTTGTGTATATATGTCATTCTCTGACAAAAAAGAGAAGCATGGGCGCACGTCAAGGAGGTTCAGAATGGTGTACGTGTTCGACAAGGTGCTGAACAAGGCCGAGTTTCTACATGTCTCGCGACGCATCACCAACAAGATCGTATTTGACACCTCGGAACCTATGGACGACGACTGCGGAACAAGAATGAGCCAGTACATGAACGGCGTGTATGGCAACCCTGAGACGTACGCCACTTACCGCATCTATTCAGTTTCAGACTTTCCAGAAGAGCAACCAGGACCGATTCAGCAGTCACCAACAGCGGCGTTGGCACAGCAACAGCCAGGAATCGTATTTGATAACAAGATGCTGGAAGATATGGCTACTTATACCAGAAGCAACTTTCTACACTACTACTCGTGGAAGTACCCCTATAAGTACCGCGTGGAGAAGCCCGATTGGATTGACGGCTTATATCAGCTCACCGACGAGAACTATCTACAGCTATGGTTCTATCGAGAGGTCCAGGTGGATGGTCAGAACAGGAGGCGCAAGCTTTTTACAAGGGCTTGTTTGCGTAGGTTGATGTTTCCAGACCAGACCCCCGATGCAGCGCTATTTAACCTATATCTTGACTTCGTGCGCTTCTTCGATAATTCAGATGGTGTTATCACTCCTGATTGCTTGGTGAGAAAGGTAAGACATGCTTTTGAGAAGGATAGAAACCAACTTCTCACCTACTGTGATAGGTTCATTCAGTACTGGAGACGAAAAAGACCGCGGTTTATTGTACACCCTAGCATCTCTGCAAACGGGGGAGTGCTGAAGGAAATTGAAAGACGTATCAGTTGGTCTATTATATCGGAAAAGTATGACCCAACCCTCACTTTGCAACAGAATATGGGGAATGGCTTAGGGGTTTCACTGGCAACGCTTTATCGGTACTGTAAGGAAAAAGGCATCAATACACAACCGAACAAAGTAGATTCAGAAGCCAAGAAACGCGCAGCTAAACGTGAGGAGAAGCAGCGTATGATTGAACAGTTCAAGACCCTGTATGACCCTAACGTTTCGGCACGGGGGAACCATGAACTAATGCTAACTAATGGGTTGTCCCTAAAGCCAGACAGAATAAACGATTGGGCACATAAGTATTATTCCGCGCCGCCATGTGCCAACACCACACCGGTCGAAGAAGAGAAGAAACCTATGGCTGCTGTTAACGACTTTGACCGCTCTCAGCTTCAATTTGAGGTACCGTCATTTGGATTTCCTGGCATGGACTTCAATTTTGAGCCCAAGAAAGAAGATCATGGCATTGACGTAAACAGCAATGAACCGCTCAAAAAAGAGGGAATACCAGGGGATAAAGAAGGCGACACCTCTTTTTGGAATCCTTTTGCTGGTGGATGGTTACCACTCTAATAATAACAAAAGACAGAGAACACCTATAAAAGGTATGTTCTCTGTCTGTCTTTTTTTTCTTATATATATACTACTACTACTTCCCTTCACTAGTAGTAGTTATATACTACTACTTATTATAGCTGTGTGAGAAAACCTTACAAAAAACCCAAACGTTGTGAGAAAACCTTACAAAAAACCCAAACGTTGTGAGAAAACCTTACAAAAAACCCAAACGTTGTGAGAAAACCTTACAAAAAACCCAAACAGTAGAGACGCTATGCCCTACCACATCACGCGGTGAGTGTGCACAGACGGTCTGGTAGTAGATGGTATCATACTGTAAGTTTTCATACTTCTCTTGCAAAATCGCACTTTTTTTAATTAAATAAACAAGTGTATTTTGTTGATATTTAATAACTTAAACCATTTGTGGGAAAAGCACACCCGAATATGTAAAAATTCCCACTACTCTGCCATTCTGGAAATGATACCTTTGCATCGGGAACAAAAAAAAGCATCATGTGTATTCATGGGAATCGCACTGTTGCATTATAAAATATTCCCACTGTTATGCTCTAAAAGAAGAGCTAATTTTGCAGCAGATTCATTAATAAACCAATAAGAATTATGGATAACAATAAGGTATTAGAGGACTTCGCAGAACTAATAGCGGAGAAGGTGGCAGAGAAGATGGGAGTTACGGCTCCGGCCACTGAACAGTATTTCACGATGAAGCAGGTTTGCTCCATGTTGAGCATCTCGGCTTCTAAACTCTACAAGCACAAAGCTGAGGGGTTAATCGTTCCAGCACACTATGTTGGTCGCAAACCCCTCTTTGATCAACAGAGCGTACTCGATTATCTTAAAAATTTCGAGAAATGAAAAAAGCGAATTTCGTAGCCAGAACGAAGGACAGTACTTCTGGCACAAGCAAGGTGACCGGCTCTACAGGAAGAAATGAGAAGAACTCCACCGAGCAGGAGACGAACGTTGCTCGGGTAAGCGCATCTACAGGTGTTGCGCAACCCATCCTTGTGTGCAAGGAAGATATCAATCAGATTGGTATTCAGGCCTACGTCGAGAACGGAAATATGGTCTTCGTTTGCTCTGGAGAGACTTGCCACATCGAATCTATCCTTCTTCGGAACATCCTCAGATGTTTTGGGGACTACAAGATTGTCAATGAGATCGATTATTATGAGGAGAACGAACTCGGGTTTGAGACCAATCTGCCGTATTCCCTGTACGATGAGGGGTTCAAGAATGCGTATGATGCATGGAAAAGAGAACAGTCGAATCAACGGTAAGCCTACGCGCTGACTCCGTGAAATGCGAGAGGCCACCCCCTCATTGCTTTACAGAACTAATCCGTTGGCGAAGAGAGCCAACACAGGCGGCATCGATGCCGCCAACAATAACAATAACAGGGGCTTGCCCCACATTAAATAATGTAAACTTATTAGTTATGAATAATTTATATCAGAACGCTCCTATTCGGAGCAGAGGGTTCAGACCGCACCACAACGGTGTGCAGAGCCCAAACTCCAAGGTGAGATTGAGCCTTGGTTGTGGATTGATCAGCGGTAGTTACGAAGGTAATGAACCGTGCAAGGACACGTTCCTTTTTGGTGTCGGCGCTGTCGGTGTCTTTAGTCTTGGCTATGGCGTAAAGAAGCTTATAGACTATTGGTGGAAACCCAAGAAGGGTGGTGACGACGAAGGCAACCAAGAGAGCCTACTAGTGGATGTGGAGATGCGCGTCACACCCAGAGTGGAGACGTTGAATCAGACATGCAGAAAGCCCCTCGGGGATCTTGAGGCTATGCGCTTGGTGGGAGACCTAGTCTTCAAAGGCGATACCATCACACTCTACAGTGCAGCAGGTGAGGGTAAGAGCACGTTGGCCATGGGCATGTGTATCGACATCGCCAAGGGTGCCATGACGAAGATACTGCCCCCAGACGCGGGTTTGACGTGCGCACCGCAGCAGACAGTACTCTACTACGATGCTGAGCTCACCGACGAGGACATTCAGATGCGCTACGGCCAGGGGTGCAACGTGTTCCCAGAGAACCTGAAAAGGATATCAACGACCTTCCCGTCCGCTGAGGAGATGTTCAAGGACATCGAGTCACGTGTGGCAAACGCCGACACAGACGTTACCATCTGTATCGACAACCTCTCGGCCATCATTCCCCCCACGTCTGGAAAGGAGGCGCGGAAGCTGTTCCTGTTGCAGAAGGCCATCAAGGAGAAGGCGCACAAAAATGGCAAGAGCGTAACGTTCATCGTGCTCACGCACACGACCAAGACACCTCCAGGCCAGGTGAACGAGACCATGGCTGGGTCTGCGCAGATCGGCAACCTCACGGCCACCTGTATAGCGCTGCACCCCACCAAGTACGGTAATGACTTCAAGGCGCTCCGAGTGGTCAAGAACCGCAAGTTCGGCAAGGACGGCAAAGTGATCATCGTGAAGCGTGTGGAGACTCCGTACTCTCACTTTGAGTACGATAGAACCGTGCCCTTCGAGGTGGCTTGCCCGAAGAACATGCCCACCAAGGAAGAGGGCACCCCTGTGAAGGCTCCGGCCCCTGTCGCCCCAACTGCCGCCCCGTGTAGTATGGGAACGGAGAAGATGCCTGCACCGAACCAGAAGGTGACTCCCGAGATGCAAGAGAAGATCGAAAAGATGCTTGCAGAAGGGAAGAAACCGAAGGCTATCGCGAGGACATTCAGGGTATCAGAGCGAACAATCCGTCGGATCAAGAAGACGGTGAAAGATCATGAAGTTATGAAAGGATAACTATTGTAAAGAAGAGAAAAGCCGGCATAAATAGCCGGCTTTTCTTTGTGCCTATGCGAGCTCTTCACCAACGACATCACGGGCGGTGACAAAGGGCCGGTTTCCACCATCTCGCCGGGCATCACACCAAGCACCAGGAGAGAAACGGCTTGTAGGCTCACAGGGCTTCACTAGAGGCGCTTTTACACCACAATGGCCTCACCTACCACAGCGCCATCAGGAGGGCTTCAGGAGACTTTTCCAGACGGTCACGAGACAAGGGCGGCAGCGAGGTCAGGCAGGGGGTATTATCAGAAAAACAAGAAACCCCAGTATGGAAATCAACCATACCGGGGCAATTTTTTTCGCGTGCACGGGGTGTCGATGCTGACGCAGAGACGCTGTTACCGCCTCTTCCCGATGATGCGTCGTCCGAGCATATAGATGACCCTCAGGAGCCTCAGAAAAGGCCTTACAGACGCTGTTGCCGTTCCTGTGGTATTGCACTGTCTCTGAGGCTCTCACGTGCCTAAAACGAGATCATGTCAATCAAGTCTTGCTTCACGTTGTCGTTGATGGTACGATATCGGCTGAAGGCTTTACTTCCCTCTACATGCCCCGTCATCGAAGCTATGAGATTGGGATCCTTCACTTTATTGTAGAGATTGCCAATGAAGTTCCGTCTCGCCATGTGACTGCTGGCAACATCACACAACCGACGTTGCTCGTACTGCCGGGTCGTCGGATTAAGCACCGTGACATAGCGCTCAATCTTGCATACCGTAAGCATTTTTTTGATAGCGACATTATACTTCTGGCTAGAAATAAACGGCATCAGTTTCGTGCGACAAGCAGGATGGTCTCTGTAACGATCAAGTATCTCCTTTGCTTGACATGTCAGCAGTACGCGCACGGTTTCTGCATGTTTATTGCGCGTTTTGTTGGGGATGTATTCGAGCGCGTTGCCGTCGTCCACGATATTCGAGCGTGTCATCTCATAGTAATCCCCGATTCGCGCACCGAGACTACTCTGAAGGATGAAGATGTCACGCTGGATGGCCAGGCTCGTGTCCTCGCCGAAGTCGAACTTGTAAACGGTTTCAAGTTCCTTTGTCGTCATGAAGAAGGGAGTGCCGTAAACGGGCGATTTCAGACTGTAGATTCTGAATGGGTTATAACTTGCGCGTTTGGTTTTCATAGCCCAGTTCATAAAAGTTCGGAATTTCTTCATGACATCATATATGGTATTACCGCCCCGCCTTTGGGGAATTCTTGATGATGGCACCGCACGGAAAGCCAAATCATACTTTTTGTCAATGCACTCATCATCGATGAAGAACGTATGCTCAATGGCCAGAAAACGCTCAAAATCTGCTAGATCGGTATCTTTGGTTTTAGCCAAGCTCCATGTAAATTTAGGGCCGTGGTATATCTCATACCGCCGAAGTGCTCTCCCCAACACTCGAAACTGATCTTGTCTCAGTCCCGGATGCAAGACGTTGTCAACATAATAGTCGAACGATGCAAAAAAGCTATCTTTTGTATTCGAAGCCTCTTTGATTTTTTCTTTGACGATTGTCACATTCCTTTCCTGTCCCATGAAGTCTTCAATCCTCGCCTGAAGCCACTCCTTGCTAATAGGCACAGTGGCGCTTTCGACTTCATCAACAAGATGCTGTTGAAGTGAGTTGATTGTCTTCTGAGTTGTGAGGAGCTTGGCGCGGTCGGCGGTACGGACTTTGGGGATCTTAACTGTTTCTTTCGCCGCATCCCAATGACTTTCCTCGATGAAGATTAATGAATGTAGCCGAAACACCTGATTACGTGAAATAGACATACGGATAAGAATCTCATTCTTACCTTCGTTTGACTTTCTGCCTGAGAGTTGATATTTAATGGTCATAATTGTATGGGGTTTGAATTATGGCGCAAAAATATAAAAATCTTTTTTTCCAAAAAGTGGGAACTTTTAATTAATAAGGGACCTTTTTCCCACGATTCGCACCAATATTGTAAAACAATTATCATAAAAAAAGTGGTTGACAAATTCATATCTTTTTGTCAACCACATATACAATAGGATGCAGATTACTACAGTTACTAAAACTGTTAATATCTCATATAGCTGTATTTATCTATATCTACTTCTCACAAGCCGCCCCCAAGCGGGTCACTGAAACACCCTTAGGCATTTGGGAAATCGCTAGGATTTCAATGCTTAAGGGTGTTTTTTCGTTAGCTGATGTTGTCTTCATCATCTAAGCAGGTGCTGGTAGTGGTGAATGTGTCGCCACCGTGGGGCATCAGCATTCCTGTTTACAGTTATTTAATGATTACCTTTTTACCATTATTTATATATATACCGCTGGTGATGAAAATAACTATCTTTGTCATTATGTAGTTGTTTTTTTTCTGTTATTGTATCTCTTGAATAAAAATACTTTACAAAATAATAGAGCTTTTCGTGCTAAAAATGGGGTTTTGTTGACAGTCGGTTGACAAAAACAAAAAAAAGGTTAAGCGAAAGTTATTAATTCTCAATCACTTAACCGTTGTTGTTTGTGCGCCTGACAGGACTCGAACCTGCACGCCGTGAGGTATTAGATCCTAAGTCTAACGCGTCTACCAATTTCGCCACAGGCGCAAGCGCGCAAAGGGTGCCGTAATGGTCGGATGGCGGTAGCCGACCCGGCGCTCATGCGCTTTGTGTTGCAAAGTTAGGCATTTATTGTGGAATGAGCGAATATTGTTGGGAAAAAAGATGTTCGGGAGGCGTTTTTTGTACTTTTTATTCCCAGTGCCTTGGAAAGACGAGGCATAAGAATGTAGTTCGGTCAGTTCTTCCTCAGCATTTTGCGTGCTGTTTCAATGATGGTGTCATGGCCGTTCTGATGGTCGGAGGCGGTCATATCCACTTGCACATCGGGCGCGACGCCAAACTCGGTGTGCTGGCGGTTCTGGTCTAGCATCACGACGGCCGAGTATCTGACGCTCCAGCCTGCAGGTATTTCGGATGACATCGGCATACCGCTTCCTCCACCTGTGGTGTCGCCTACGATGGTGACGTTAGGCATTACCTTCATGCATTTGACGAAGTCGTTGGCCGCGCTGTACGTCGACCTGTTGGCCAAGACGATGACAGGCTTCTGCCATCTCATCCCTTCGGCAGGCTCAAGGTTTTCTTCCTCGGGTTTTGAAAAGTCGTTCCTTCCCTTTCCTGTTTTGTGGTAAATGTATCCGACGAGTGTTTGCTGATTGGTGAAGTGGCTTGCCAGTTTTCGGGATGTAGTGAGTTTGCCTCCGGGATTGTTGCGCACGTCAATGATGAGTCCGTCGCAGAGTGCCAGGAAATAAAGTGCTTCGCTGATGTTTCCGTCCCCGAGCGCTTCACTGAAACTCTCACACCTGACGTATGCAATGTTGTCGTCGAGAATTCTGTAACTCAGTCCGGCTGCGATTTTGTAGTCCGTGCCGAGGTAGTTGTCGTTGACAAGGTTGTCGTCGTAGTTGTTGGGATGTTCTTCCTTAAAACTCCAGTTCCTTCCCATGTCGTGGGATGCATAAAGGTTGACGTGTCCGTCCTGCAGTTCTGCAAGCATGTTGCTGCACACTTCGAAAAGTTGCGCCTTGGTCATCTTCTCGTTGGCCTGCGCGAGAAATCGTTGATGGACTTCATCCCAATCCACACCGATAACCTCTTTTTTATAGTCGAAAAAGCAGTAGTGCTGGTCCATGACTTTCCATAGTGCTTCGATGTTGCCTTTTGCGCTGTTGTCGTATTCATCCTCGTCGATGCAAGCGCTGAGAGTCAGCATGGTGGCTAGGGTGAGGAGGTATAAGTGTGGGTTAAAAAGTTTCTTCATCGTCATTGTTGCTTAGTCGTTGGTTCTGTCAGAAGGGCAGAGTGTGGTTTTTACTGGTGGCTTTGCGCTGGAAATACTTGGCGAATCCTACGATGAAATCGGTGTTGTAGTTGTGGTATTTCAGTCCGTTGAGTTTCTGCTGTTGGTAGTTAGCGGAGAGTCCCACACGTATAACAGCGCTTTTCATGGGCATGGATAGGGTGAGCAGATGCCTCATGGAAGGAGTGTTGACGAAATGTGCGAACTGTAGGTTCTTGTCGTAGTTTTCAAGTTCGAAAGCCTCATAGTACGACTGGCCGTAGTTGGGTGTGTAAGCCATTCCGCAGAAGGGCACGGTCATTTCATATCTCAACATCCATTCTCGGTGGAAGAGCCGGAAGTTGTAGAATACCTGGGCATTGAGGTCAATCATAAGGTCACCCTTTGCCTGGCCTGGGTTGTTGCCGTTCCGGTCGTTATAGATGCCTCCGAGATAAGCACTGGCTCCTGGTCCAGCCGTCACTTTGAGACCTTGGGCAAGTTCCCATGCATATTGCCAGTTGATGCTGTATCTCAGACCTCCAGCATACTCTTTTGCTGTTTTTTCCCTGTTCTCGAGTATGCTTCCGTTGAGTTGGAAGAGTGTCTGCACATGCACCTTTCCCTGCATCAGTTTTGTGGGTCGCATGGTCTCCCTGATTGCAGTGATGTCCGTTCCTTTGTAGTTGTAGGGAGAGAGATATGATTCCAGAACATTTGACCATCCTGCACCTACCATCATGGCGTGCATGGTGGTTTGCGTTGATGCCGGGTCGATGTCTTCGGTTGATTGAGCGTTGACCGTCACGGTAGTCCATGTCATGGCTACGGTCAAGAGCAGGTAACGAAGTCTTGTTGTCGGTTGATATCTATTCATAGTCCTTGAGCCGTGTTGATGGGGTCAGAATAGTCTGAGTTGCCCCGTCAACTCATCCCTGATTTCATCGTCGCTTTTTCCTTCGTCAGGATCGTTGCTGACGTTTTCATTCTCGCCGTTGACGTTATTGTCGCTGGCTTCTCCTTCTTCCTCGTCGAAAGCCCCGTTGTCACCATCAGGGTCTTCGTCGTCGGGTGTGCGGGTCGGCTCGAGTTCTTTCACAGTGTCGAGAGCGTACTGGGTAAGTCGTTTTCCCTTCGCTTTCAGACCTTTCACTGCAATGAACTGCTCAGCGTCGACTTCAAGCGGGCCTCTGAAAGTGTCGGGTTCAGAGAAAGTCAGTTCCAGTCTTGGATATGGTGTGTCGGTGAGTAGGATGAGTCTTGAGTCGGGATTTTCTCCGATGAAAGAAGTCCGTTTGTTTGTGGGCTCGAATCGGAAACGTTTGATATAGGGCTTCCCTTCTTGTTCTGCATCGTAGAGCACAGCTGTCCAGTTCTTGTGGGGAATGAACTTCTCTATGACGAGCAAGTCGGTCTCATAATGGTTGTTGAGGTCGAAGTTTGTGGTGTAGTACTGTCCATTAGGCAGCACCACGAGCACAAGGTCTCCATTGTGGAACTCTCCAAGCGGTGTTCCGTGCTCGTCGTTGTTGAGTCGTTGAACATCGGTGTCGAACCACAGCTTCAGTCCTCCGAGCGTGCTTCCTCCTTGTTGTTTAAGCAGTATCTTGTGTACAGTCCATTTTGTCAGCAAGTTTCCCTTGGCGCTTCGTCCCTTGATGGCTATATCTTTGAAGTCTTTCTCGAAGGTAAGTTTCTTCAGTTTCAGTTGAGGCCGTAATGTGACCTTGACGACCTCCGCTTCTCCGTTGTCGTTGGCAGAGAAGTAGGTGACTCGTGACTTGGGTTCTCCGCTGGTAAGGTCGTATTCTCGGTCGCGAGTTACTGATGGAATGTTGAATCGCTTGATGAAGGTCGCATTGGTCTTGCCGTCTCTGTAGCACACATTGTAGATAGTTCGTGTGTTGTTCTTCTTGAAGACGGCCACATGGATGATTTCAGCCTTTTTCTTCTCTGCCTTGCTTCTTTCCGTTTCTCCGACGAAGAGTTTCTCTCCGATTTTCACGACTTTGTATGTTCCGTCGCGATAGAAGATGATGACATCGTCGATGTCGGAACAGTTGCATACGAACTCATTCTTCTTGAGTGATGTACCGATGAATCCCTCCTCTCGGTCGATATAGAGTTTGAGGTTGGCTTCGGCTACTTTTGCTGCTTCGATGGTATCGAAGTTCCTGACCTCGGTGCGGCGGGGATACTCGGCTCCGTATTTGTTCTTGAGGTAGCGGAACCAATTGGCTGTCACCTCTATGAGGTTGGCAAGGTCTCGGTCGATTTCCTCTATCTCGGCCTTCATCTTCGCCATCAGTTCCTCGGCTTTCTCCTTGTTGAATTTGAGGATGCGAGCCATTCGTATTTCCATGAGGTGCAGGATGTCATCGCGTGTAATCTCTCGGTAGAAATTGGGGAAGAAGGGCTCAAGTCGCTTATAAACGTATGCCACCACCACATCCATGTTCTTGGCCTGTTCGAATTCCTTGGCTTTGTAGATGCGTTCTTCTATGAATATTTCCTCGAGGGATGCGAAGAAGAGATTCTCCATCAACTCTCCACGCCGTATTTCCAGTTCCTGACGTATGAGGTCCTTGGTGTTGTCGACCGACTTCTTGAGGACGTCGCTGATGGTGAGGAACTTTGGCATACGTTCATCGATGACACAACAGTTGGGTGAGATACTTGTCTCACAGTCGGTGAAGGCATAAAGTGCGTCGATGGTTTTGTCGGACGAAGCTCCTGGCTGCAGTTGAATCAGTATTCCTGCCTCTGCGGCGGTGATGTCTTCCACTTTACGGACCTTGATCTTCCCCTTCTCGATGGCTTTGACGATAGAGTCGCAGATGGTGCTGACCGTTTTTCCGAAAGGAATCTCTCTGACGCACAGAGTTTTGTTGTCTATCTTCTCGATTTTCGCTCTGACTCTGACACTTCCTCCTCTCAGTCCATCGTTATAGCGAGCCACATCGACAGCTCCTCCTGTGATGAAGTCGGGGTAGAGTGCGAATGGTTCATTGTGAAGGTAAGATACAGCCGCTTCGCATATCTCGTTGAAATTATGAGGCAGTATTTTTGAACTCAGTCCGACGGCTATGCCCTCTACACCCTGTGCCAGTAGCAGTGGAAACTTCACGGGCAGGGTAATGGGTTCCTTGTTTCGTCCGTCGTATGATAGTTTCCATTCCGTGGTTTTAGGGTTGAAGACCGTGTCGAGTGCGAATTTGCTGAGTCGTGCTTCGATGTATCGAGGTGCGGCCGCGCTGTCGCCAGTGAGGATGTTGCCCCAGTTTCCCTGGCAATCAATGAGAAGGTTCTTCTGTCCCATCTGAACAAGCGCCTCATAGATGGATGCATCACCGTGGGGATGGAACTGCATGGTGTGTCCAACAATATTCGCCACCTTGTTGTAGCGTCCGTCGTCCATTCTTTTCATAGAGTGGAGTATTCGTCGCTGAACGGGTTTGAGTCCGTCATTGAGATGAGGGACAGCACGCTCAAGGATGACATAGCTGGCATATTCGAGGAACCAAGTCTGGTACATCCCGCTAAGATGGTGGGTGATGCCATCCTTCATCAATGTCGGGTCGTAGTCGGAGTGGGGTGGCATGCCGTTTCGCTCTGTTGCTGAGTCGTTTTCGATTTCGTCAGTCGACTCGTCCTCATTGGTAACGGTTGCATCTTCCGCAGTCTGTTCGTCGTTTGTGTCTTGATTCTGAATGTCCTCATTAAGGTCTTGAGGTTCAGTGTTGTTGTCGTTAGGTTTATCGTTCATTTGCAGCTGGCAAAAGTTGGGTGTGGTTAAGATTGATTACAAAGTTACATCTTTTTCATCAAAAAGCGAAAAAGAAAGGCAAAAACGGCGTTTTTGCCTTTCTTCGTCGCCATGTTTTCAATGGCAGGATATGTCGCTACACCCAAAGGGTGAGTGATGTTACAGGTTTTAAAGGCTGTACTTTGACCCGTGGCGGATAACCCGTGGCAGTTCGGTTGATTTTGTCGAGGTGGCGCTATCACCGAGAGCCTCAGTGTTTTTGCGGGTGTTGGCATAGTAGTAGTCATCGTACCAGTATCCACCATCGTAGTAGTAGGAACCGTCCCATGCGATGTAGAGATAACTGTTCCATCTTACGTCTTCGTAGTAACGATCCCAACGATAGAAGTCTGCAGTCTTATCGAGCGTGAAGCTTGTATTCCCTATTCTACCATCAAAGATAGTTCTAGTGAGTCGATAGTCATAGATGGTGGCATTAAGATCGGGGTTGTCATAATAGCGCAGGATGATGCGTCCGTGGTCGATGGTCCATTGGAAATAGTAGCAAGTGTAACGGTAGGGGCATTCGCGTCCGTAATAATCCACTTGGTAACCTTCTCCATGAGTGGAGTAGTCACTGTGAGGTGTGAATTCGATATCTGTCCGTATGGCATCGTATACGACGCTTCCATTTCTATAGTCTACCTCAACGAACATTCCCATATCTCCTGTCCATGCTCCTGAGAGGTCGATAGCTTTGTCCACATCGTCGTCTTCGCAACTTGTGAATGTCAGTCCAGCCAACATGACCATGATGGCCGACAAGTAAATGTTTATCTTCTTCATGTCGTAATGTTTTTTTGGTTTTCGAGTGCAAATTTATTGTTTTATTTTGAATAGTATGACTAATTACTCATATAAAATCCCTAAATTTGCGATGGAAAACCCCTCAACGGGTGCGGAAATCCCTAAATACAAAAAGAAACATTCAATTTTATAAATATACGGAAATATGAAAATAACAATTATCGGTGCCGGCAATATGGGTGGCGCCCTTGCCCGAGGATGGGCCAAGTCGGAACAGGTAGGTGCAAAGAACATCACTGTTTCTGACCTAAACCAAACAACTTTGGATAAGATCAAGTCGGAGTTTCCTGACATCACGGTGACGAACAACAACAGTGAGGCAGTTCGTGGTGCAGACATTGTGGTGTGTGCCGTGAAACCTTGGCTGGTAGAGCCTGTTGTCAATGGTTTCAAAGATGTGCTTGACTATAGCCATCAGGTGGTTGTCTCGATAGCCGCAGGGGTGATGAGTGAGAAGCTTACCACTCTTTTTCAACGTGAGGACGGCAGTGTGCCGCCATTGTTCTACGTCATTCCTAACATCGCTGCCGAGTTTTGCCAAAGTATGTCGTTTGTCAGTGCCGCCAAGGGTGTGGACAAGGCTACACAGGAGAACGTGCGTGAACTCTTCGCTGCAGTAGGTGATTCTCTTCTCGTGGAGGAGCGCCTGGTCAATCCCGGGATGATGATGGCCTCTTGTGGCATAGCCCATGTGATGCGTTATATTCGTGCTATGCAGGAAGGCGGTGTGGAGATGGGATTTTATCCTTCAGAGGCATTGAAAATCGCCATGCAGACGATGCTCGGAGCGGTGAACCTCTTGAAAGAAACAGGCATGCATCCTGAGGCTGCTATTGACAAGGTGACCACACCGGGTGGTACAACGATTAAGGGACTGAACCAACTTGACCACAGCGGTTTCAATTCGGCCGTCATCAAAGCCTTGAAAGCAGGACTTTGATTATATGCACAAGAAAAAAATGCGTGTGCAAAAAACTTGAGCTTTTTTGCACACGCATTGCATTCGTGTGTAACTGCTTAAAAATAATCTACTTTTATTTTTGTTTGTAGTAAAATACTTGCTAATTTTGAAATCGGAATTTAATGCACATCCTTAAGTGTGCATATTTTTTGGAATTTTTTTCAAGTTTGCGACAGGGCATACTTTTGGCCCTAAAAAAGATTCCTTCGCATTTTTAGAACAGCGGAAAAAGGATAGTACTATATATGGTAGAGAGATTTTTAAGACAGTCATCGTTCACTTCGATGGACGACTTTAGGAAGAATTTGGAAATTCTTGTTCCAGAGAATTTCAATTTCGCTTACGACGTGGTTGACGCATGGGCTGAAGAAGCACCCGACAAACTCGCCCTTCTATGGACCAACGACAAGGATGAGTGCCGTCGGTTCACTTTCGGCGATTTGAAGCGTGAAAGCGACAAGGTCGCGTCTTATTTGCATTCTCTTGGCTTAGGCAAGAACGACATGGTGATGCTCATCATGAAGCGTCGCTACCAGTTCTGGACCACAATGATTGCCATCCACAAAATTGGCGCCATCGCCATTCCTGCCAGTTTCCTGCTCACTGCTAACGATATTGTTTATCGCTGCAAGTGTGCAGATATCAAGGCTGTGATTTGCGCTGGAGACAAACAAATTCTCGACCATGTTGAAGGTGCTTATCCTGACTGTCCGACGTTGGAGCATCGTATAAGTATTGGCCCGATAGTTCCGGAGGGCTGGGATGACTTCGAAGCTGGGGTGGCTCAGGCTGGCGAATGGCATAAGCCGGAGTTTGTGAACCGTAGTACTGACTATTCCATCATGTATTTCACCAGTGGAACAAGCGGCGAGCCCAAAATGGTGATTCATGACTACACATATGCTTTAGCACACCTCTCTACTGCTTACTTCTGGCATAACCTCAATCCTGACAGCCTTCACCTGACGGTGGCTGATACAGGTTGGGGAAAAGCCGTTTGGGGCAAGCTCTATGGACAATGGATTGTGGGTGCTGCCGTGTTTGTTTATGACCATGAGAAATTCACGCCTGCGGATATCCTACATAAGATTGAGCAATACAGAGTGACCTCATTCTGCGCACCGCCTACGATTTACCGATTCATGATTCTGGAGGACCTGAACAAATTCGACCTTAGTTCTCTGCGCTATTGTACTACTGCTGGAGAGGCGCTCAATCCATCGGTATTCGAGAAATTCTACAAGGCTACGGGCATACAGCTCATGGAGGGTTTCGGACAGACAGAAACGACCCTCACGCTTGGTACATTCCCTTGGATGAAACCAAAGCCTGGCTCTATGGGTGTCCCTAATCCTCAGTACGACATCGATATCCTTAAGGATGACGGTACTCGTGCCAAGGTGGGAGAGCATGGCCAAATAGTAATCCGAACAGATAAGCGCAAACAACTGGGCCTCTTTTGCGAGTACTACCGCAACAAAAAACTGACCGACCAAGTGTGGTCGAATGGTATCTACCATACCGGTGATATCGCTTATTATGATAAGGACGGATACTATTGGTTTGTGGGGCGTGCTGACGATGTCATCAAAAGCTCGGGTTACCGCATTGGTCCTTTCGAGGTGGAAAACGCATTGATGACCCATCCTGCTGTTGTGGAGTGTGCCATCACGGGTGTCCCTGATGATATACGTGGCATGGTCGTAAAGGCTACTGTAGTGCTTGCTGAAGAATGGAAGAAGAAGGCTGGCGAGGCGCTTGTGAAAGAACTGCAGAATCACGTAAAACGAATAACGGCGCCATATAAATATCCTAGAATCATCTCGTTTGTCGATTCTTTGCCAAAGACCATCAGCGGCAAGATACGTCATGTGGAAATCCGCAACGACGACGCCAAGAAAAAGTGAACACACCATAATTAAGACACTATGAGAACATATTATTTGACTAACTGGACTATTTGGAAGATTTGTATTGCTTTGGTGCTTTTCTTACGGGCACCTTTGACTACTCAAGCTCAGACTACCCCTGAAAGTCAGATGGAGAGACTGAATCGTGGAGCTGTGGCGGTAATGCTTGAGAATGGTGGTTATATGTTGAGCTGGCGTTTGCTCGGCTACGACTCCCCAAACACCACGTTCGATGTGTTACGGAACGGTAAGGTCATTGCTAAGGGACTTGATAGTGCCACTTGCTACGAAGATACAGGAGGAAAAGCAGACGACCGCTACACTATTGTCGCGAGGGTGGGGGATCGTGTTGTCGATACTACCCCTTCCATTATTCCTATGCATGACTATTGTCTTCGCATCCCCATAGACACCCCCGTGGGAGGTGTCATCAACGACCGTCCCTACCGTTACATCCCTAATGATTGTTCTGTGGGCGATGTGGATGGAGATGGAGAATATGAGATTATCGTGAAATGGGACCCCACAAATTCGGCTGACAACAGTTTCAGGAACCGTTTCACGGGCAACGCCTATCTAGATTGCTATAAATTGGATGGCAAAAAGTTATGGCGCATTGACCTTGGGAAGAATATCAGGTCGGGTGCCCACTACACTCAGTTCTTGGTCTTTGACTTCGACCGTGACGGGTGTGCAGAGTTGATTTGCAAAACTGCACCGAACTCTATGGATGGTACAGGGCATTTTGTGAGTGAGGCCGCCACTGATGCTGATATTCTGTCCACAGACAACACGCAGAACTATGTCAATTACGACGGACATGTGCTTTCAGGGCCTGAGTTCCTCACCGTCTTTGAAGGACTTACAGGTAAAGCTCTTCACACGATTTACTATCGTCCTAATCGCGCTGGTGAAGTAGGTGGTGCTCCTGATATGCCTGGACGTGACTACTGGGGTGATGACTATGGTAACCGCAGTGAGCGTTACCTCGCCTGTGTGGCTTATCTTGATGGCCCTGACAAGGCGCCAAGTGCAGTGATGTGCCGTGGATACTATACGCGTTCCCATTTATGGGCCGTTGATTTCGATGGAAAAGAGCTTCGTCATAAATGGCTTCATGCGTCTGTATCAAGGCATGAGGTGCAACTCACTGATGCGTTGGGCAATGTGGAAAAGAAGAACTATCAAACCAATACTTCAGGTCTCACTGACAAGAGCTGCACGGCTTTCGGACAAGGGGCGCATAGTGTGGCTGTAGGAGATGTGGATGGTGATGGTTGCGACGAGATTATATATGGTTCAGCTGCCATTGATAATGATGGGCGTTTGCTCTATTCCACAGGATTAGGTCATGGTGACGCCCTTCATCTGACTGATATAGTGCCTGACAGGCCTGGTTTGGAATGTTTCATGGTGTTGGAGGAACGTCCTCATGGCCGTCACCTACGCGATGCTCGCACGGGTGAACTTCTTTATTATACGACTTCCAGCGACGATAACGGTCGAGGTCTTGCTGCAGACATCTTTTCCGAATATCCAGGGCTGGAGTATTGGGACATCTTCAACGACAGCGTCTTTTATTCCAACGGCAAGGCCATAGCGGCTCATCGTCCAGCCATTAATTTCCGTATTTATTGGGATGGCGATTTAGAGGACGAACTCTTCGATTCGCGTCGTAACCGTCCATATATATATAAGGTGGCATTAGAAAAAGATGAAAATGGCCATAACGTGGCACATTCGACTGAGATTCCTATCTATGGCCGTTCGTTCAATGACATCTACCATTCGACAAGTTGTAATTCCACTAAGGGAACACCTAACCTTCAAGCCGACATTTTGGGTGACTGGCGCGAGGAACTGATTCTCTGGGATAGCAGCGATGCTGCTCATCTTAATATTTTCACCACTAATATACCTACCCGACACAGGCTCCCTACACTTATGCATGACCACATCTACCGTATGGGCGTGGTTTGGCAGAATGTGGCTTACAACCAACCGCCCCATCTTGGGTATTTTGTTGGAAATAAATGATATTCATTTTTTTAACATATAAACACTAATCATAATGAGACTTTTATCCTTATTGTTGCTGGCTATGACAAGTACGGCAATTTCAGCTGCAGATAAATTCCCGGATGGCTCGATTGTTCCGTCATGGTTTGCGAACAACGAGGTTCCATCCCTGAAGAGTTTGGGACCTGAATATGTGGTTACTGACTTTGGGGTGGTGAACGACAGCTCGTTGGTTCAGACTCAAGCGTTGCAGGCCGTGATTGACAAGTGCGCTCATGATGGAGGTGGAGTTATTGTCATTCCTCAAGGCACTTTTATGACTGGTGCTTTGTTCTTCCGCCCTCATACCCATCTCCATATCAAGGAGGGCGGCAAATTGAAAGGCAGTGACGATATCAGTGATTTCCCAGTGATAGAGACACGTATCGAAGGGCAGACCCGTAAGTATTTTCCTGCAGTAGTTAATGCGGATAGGGTGAATGGTTTCACTCTGACAGGAAAAGGTGTTCTTGACGGTAATGGCCTGCGCTACTGGAAACACTTCTGGTTGCGTCGTAGTTTCAATCCTCAATGCACTAATGTTGATGAGATGCGGCCCCGACTTGTCTATATTTCCAACAGCGACAGTGTAGTGATAGCAGATGTGAGCATCCAACACTCTCCTTTCTGGTCCACCCATTACTATCGTTGTAATTTCGTGAAGTTGCTGAACATCTCTGTCCGCTCTCCTAAAGAACCTGTAAAGGCACCCAGCACTGACGCTGTTGACATTGACGTTTGCTCCAATTTCCACATCAAAGGATGCTACTTCGCGGTGAATGATGACGGAGTCGTGCTGAAAGGCGGTAAGGGGCCATACGCAGACCAGGATCCCAATAATGGCGAGAATACAAACATCATTGTTGAGGACTGCACATATGGATTTTGCCATAGCGCCATCACCTTCGGCAGTGAGTCGATTCACGACCGTAATGTGATTTTCCGCAACAATCGCGTCAATGGCACTGAGCGTCTGCTCTGGTTGAAGATGCGCCCCGACACGCCACAGAACTATGAGTATATCACAGTGGAAAACGTCACCGGCCATGCCAACTACTTGTTATACGTGATGCCTTGGACCCAGTTCTTCGACCTTCAGGGTCGTCCAGATGTTCCGATGTCGTATTCAAGCCATGTCACACTCAGGAACATAGACTTCGACTGCGCCACTTTCTTCCAGGTCCAGAATGCTCCAGACCAGTACAGCCTCAAGGATTTCACGTTCGAAAACCTTAAGGTCCGCGCGACCAAGAACGCTGATTATGACGCCGGGCTTATTGCAAATAGTGTTTGGAAAAAAGTGAGCGTGGAAAAAGTGGAGAAATAGGATGCCTTTCACTCATAAAGGACAAATAAAAAACGCTGGTTGATGCCAGCGTTTTTTTGTGTCATAACATGTAAAAGGGAGGTCACCACCATGGCCACCACCATCCTCCGTCGTCAGCAATGGTGAAGTTGACCACCACATTCACCTTCTTCAGGGTATTTCCCGTTTGATATTGGTATTGCATCATCACGGTATGCTCGTCATTCCCAGCGCATATGTCGGGATGACATCCACAAGACCAATTGAACAGGTCACCTGAGATTTCGATGAACACGTGGCTGTCGCTACCCCAGATGGTGGTATTTCCCTGGGAACTGAACCAAGCCCCGTAAGTGCCAGCGGCAGTGTTGTTACCGACTGTTCCATCGGAATTGATGGGAACGATATCGATGATGTTGTTCTCATTATAGTCGTTTTCTGAAATGCCGAGTAGTTTGCAGAATTCCTGGAAGTCTACATTCACTTGAACATCTTGGTGATAACCGTTCGACATAGACAGTTCCACATTATAGGTCAATGTTCCTACCACTTTCTCGTCCTCGATGGGCGTCACTTCTTCTGGCTCAGGTATGTTGTTGATGAGTCTGTCCATGAAGTCACGCCTGTTGTCCAGCCATTCTTTCATCTTTGCTGTTTCCGTGGCTGGTTTGAATCCAGAAAGCGGGAATCGTTGTAAGTCGCGCTCCAATGGCCCTTCGTTCATGTATTGTAGATACTTCTCCATCTGAGCCCAGTTCCTGCTGACAATAGAGTCACTGTAAGTGTTCCATATCTCCTTGTATCGTTTAACGAAAGGCCTGCAGGCAAAAAGGTCGGTGAAAAAGCCTGAAAGTTTGTAATTGCCGTTTTGTTTCAACGGGTTGCTTCCCATAACGGTTTCCCGATAGTTGTGGAAGAAGGTGTGTCCGGTGTACATGTCGCTCCAGCTGAAGTCGTATGCTGCATCCCAGTCCCAAACAGGACCAAAGAAGAATTTTCCATCCCCGTCCTTGTAAAGGTAAATGCTTCGAGGCGCAGACAACTCGACATTATAGACAAATTCCTGTATAATCAGATACCTGATGAACGACTCCATATCCATAAGAGAAGATGCCGTTTCATAGTCCTTGCTCTTGATGGCTCTTTCCAACGTGGCAAACACCTCTTTGATGGAGTCCAGTCTTTCATCGTTAAGGTCTTCTTCATCGGGATATTTCACAGCCATGGGCATTCTATAGACTGCTGTGTAGAAATTGTCGTTGGCATCTGGACTGAGTTCTGGCCCGTCGTCTTGGTCGAGGGTGAGCAACAGACCTTTGTCTTTGCTTATGTTGACCCTGTTACTGCCTTGTTCTATCTGTTCAGTGATTTGATAAAGACCGATGTAGTCACCATTGAGAAATACTTCTGCATAGCGTGTGTGGTTGGTGTATGCCATTCCCATCCATTCGGCCATTTCGAACACGAAAGTGTTCATGAGGTCTGTCACATCGCGGTAATTGGCGAGCAAAACCCATTTCTTTGCCTTGTCGAGGCCGAGAATTTTATGCTTGTCGTCGAGCTTGATTCTATACGGCTTTTTATCATACCATTTGAATGAGGAGTTACCCCTTCCCCTAATCTTGCCTTGAGCTGAATAGTTGCTGAACTCTCCTTTGGCATCAATGGAAATGAAGCAGTCAACGTATTCCTCTTTTGAATTCACGGGTGCGCCATCAAGCGTGTTGATATAAATAGCGAATACACGGTAACCGTTCTTTGTTTCCACATCAGTGTCTTCGTCAAATGACACTTTGTTGATGAGGCTGACGTCAAAAGGCAACGTTATACCGCCGTTTGTATGTCCTTGCAGTATTCGCCCGTTATTGTCGAAATCGAAATTGATGATGCTGTCAGGGTCGTAGGAGAAGTCCCAATTAGTGCCCCTGTCGCTGAAGTGAACATGGTAACGTTCCTGTGCCTTGATTTGCAATCCCAGTGCAAACCCAAGCAAGAAAAAAGACATGATAATCTTATTAATGCGCATAGTAAGGGTCATATATAAAAGTCCAAATAGTAGAGTGGTGAGTGGAAAACGAGTCCTTTTTAGTTGTTTTTAATAGATTTGCTAATTCTTATTACTTTAGCCTCTCCATTTTTATCGTGTTGCAATACTTCTATGATGCCATCTTCTTCAAGTCGCTTGATAATGGCATGAAGGTTTTCGATGTGCAATAATTCGGCATTGTCGGCCACACTCGATATGCTCTCTTTCTTTTTCCCCTGCAGATAGTTGAGCAAGGTGACAGCATCAGCCTCCTTTTCATTCATGTTGTCAATATCAACGTTGAACTTGTCTTTCAGAAATAGCGCCATGTCAACGTATGCGTCTTTATCGAGCGCCCTTTGTATTTTAATCCACCATTTTTTGTGTCCGAGATGGGTTTTTTCGCTGAAATCCTTCAGTAAACCTGTAAATATGGTTTTGTGCTTTTCCTGATAACTGAGGAAGAAGTATGTACCCCAGATAAATAGAACGGAAGCAAGGATGGTGTAAAGCAACTGCATCTCCTGTGACACCCCGATTTTGTAAACAAAATACCAAACACCAACAACTGCAAAATTGATGCACATTTCAAGCAGGGCTGTCACTGAGTGGCTGATTCCAATGGCGATGAATTTATGGTGGAGGTGGTTTTTGTCGGCTTTGAAAGGAGACACTCCTTTCAACATCCTCTCACTCATCACCCTCAGAGTGTCCATGACAGGAACACTGCAGATAGCCAGCAGCATGGCGGGCAGGCACATCTGCTCTAGTTTGGGTACTTTATGGTTGAGTGAACCTATGACTCCGTCGGTTGAAAGTGTCTTAATCAAACACCAAGAGACAATCAGACCCATGACCATGGTTCCGGCATCACCAATAAACATTCGGCTGTACTTTCCGAAGACATTGTGAAAGAAGAATGGAATGAGTGACGAGGCAAAGCAGTAAGCCAACAAAGCATCTGGTACGTCATTTCTTTTTATGAAAAATGTACCCATAAGAAAGGAGACAACAATGCACAATCCAGAGGATAGTCCATTGACTCCATCCACCATGTTAAAGGCATTGATAATACCAACTCCCGCAAAGACTGTGAGAGGAATTCCTATCCACCAAGAGAAATCGTTGATACCAAAGAGACCGTGAAGGGAATCAACACACATACCTGTGCCATAGCATATACAAAGAATCACTGCTATCTCGATAATGAATCTGTTGAGCGGGGACAATCCGATAGTGTCGTCAATAGCTCCAGTATATAGAACGATAGATGCTCCCAGAACCGCAGGTAGTAACATTCCTCTGAGGCTACTCCATGCTCTTAGAGTGTCGTATGTGTTTTCAAATGTGAAACTTGTGAAATGGAATAAAGCACTTGCGCAGAGAAGTCCTGCGAGCAATCCAAAAAACACTGCAAGGCCACCTAACACTGGCACAGGAATTTTCTGTAACTTTCTGGCGTTGGGCGCATCTACCAAACCCTTGAGCTTGGCAATCTTCAGAATCTTCATGAACACCCAATGAACGGCAAACATTGACATCATCGCTGATATCAATAAAACCAGCAGGTAATTCATCTCTTTTGTACTTTTTCAGTTAATAATAACATTGTCACTTTGGCTTGTAGATAACGTCTGCATGAAAATGACTGGCGTTAATACAACCCCCAAATCCCTCCACATCTTTTACCAACTATTCATCATTAAAGTAATTATCTTCAGAGTCTGATATAATTATATTCTATCATTTGGTTTTCAAGTGTTTCAAAGGGATGTGAACATATCTGTCTGTCGACTTTCAATATCCACATTGCAAAAATAGCGAATTAATTTCAAATTAAAAAATGTATCTATAAAAAAATGAGTTTTTTGTATTGATGTGCCATTACAAAATAAATTATCGTCATGGTTAGATGGTGCAGTTGGTGTTTTTGTGTAAATGTATGGTTTTTCGTTCACTTAATCGTAATGATGACTTGCACAGAAGTCACTCACAATCGGAAAAACCCAAATAATTTGGTTTTTTGCTCACTTAATCGTAACTTTGCTGATTAATTGTCGCGAAACCGATTTAATAGAAATGCTTGACAAATCATCTAAGATATATGTAGCTGGGCATCGGGGGCTTGTTGGCTCTGCTATCTGGAACAACCTTCTGCAACGTGGCTACAGCAACCTCGTGGGACGCTCACACAGGGAATTGGACCTCACTGACCAACTGGCGGTGAGGCATTTCTTCGACGAGGAACAACCGGACGCAGTGGTGCTGGCGGCCGCCTTTGTGGGCGGCATCATGGCCAACTCGCTCTACAGGGCTGACTTCATCATGATGAACATGAAGATACAGTGCAACGTCATCTCGGAGGCGTTCGCCCACGGGGTGAAGAAACTGCTGTTCCTCGGTTCCACCTGCATCTACCCCAAGAACGCGCCCCAGCCGATGCGTGAGGACTGCCTGCTCACCTCTCCACTGGAGTACACCAATGAGGAGTACGCCATCGCGAAGATTGCGGGACTGAAGATGTGCGAGAGCTACAACCTTCAGTACGGCACCAACTACATCGCCGTAATGCCAACCAACCTCTATGGGCCGAACGACAACTTCCACCTGGAGAACTCGCACGTGATGCCGGCGATGATGCGCAAGGTGTATCTGGCCAAACTCATCCACGACGGCGAGTGGGACAAGATTAGAACAGACCTGAGCGCAAGACCTGTGGAAGGTGTGGACGGCCTGGCCAGCGAGGAGGACATTCTGGGGGTGCTGGCAAGATACGGCATCGAGAACAACAAAGTGACACTCTGGGGAACTGGCACTCCTCTGCGGGAGTTCCTGTGGAGCGAGGACATGGCCGACGCTTCTGTCCACGTGTTGCTGAACGTTGATTTCAGTGACATCATCGGCATCGAGAAGTACAGCAGCGTGCATTACGGTGCGTCCACGGACGGTGCCGTTGACCGCAACCACTCCGCAGGACGTGGCGGGGCGATTCCCGAGTTGGGAGAAATCCGCAACTGCCACATCAATGTGGGCACAGGCAAGGAACTGACCATCCGCAGGCTGTCGGAACTGGTGGTGGAGGCTGTCGGTTTCGAGGGCGAGGTGGTGTTCGACGCGTCGAAGCCCGACGGCACCATGCGCAAACTCATCGACGTGAGCAAACTGCACTCGCTGGGCTGGACGCACAAGGTGGAAATCGAGGAGGGCGTGGACAGACTATTCGAATGGTATAAGAACAGTTTAGAACATTGACCATTGAGCATTGACCATTGGCTTCGCCTAAAATGCTCACGCTTATTTATTCGCATTTTGAACAATCAATCAAGATAATGGAAAAGAAAAAGATAGCACTCATCACAGGAGTGACAGGGCAGGACGGAAGCTACCTGAGTGAGTTCCTGCTGGGCAAGGGATACGAGGTGCACGGTGTCATCCGGCGCTCGTCGGTCGATTACAGGGAACGTATCGCCCATCTTGAGGGGAAGCCCGACTTCCATATCCACTATGCCGACATGGGCGACTCCATGTCGCTGGTGAAACTGGTGGGAAAGGTGCAACCCACCGAAATCTACAACCTGGCGGCCCAGAGCCATGTGCAGGTGAGTTTCGACGCACCGGAGTTCACTGCAGACGTTGACGCTGTGGGTGTGCTGCGCATCCTCGAGGCAGTGCGCACCAACCACCTTGAACACCATTGCCGCATCTACCAGGCTTCTACATCCGAGCTCTACGGCAAGGTTGAGGAGGTGCCACAGAACGAGTTGACCCCCTTCCATCCCTATTCGCCATACGCTGTGGCGAAGCTGTACGGCTATTGGATTGTCAAGGAGTACCGCGAAGCTTACGGCATGTACTGCTGTTCGGGTATTCTCTTCAACCACGAGTCGGAACGAAGGGGCGAGACCTTCGTGACCCGTAAAATCACGCTGGCCGCAGCACGAATCGCACAGGGCAAACAGGAGAAGCTCTTCCTCGGCAACCTTTCGTCGCTTCGCGACTGGGGCTATGCCAAGGACTACGTGGAGTGCATGTGGCTCATCCTGCAGCAGGAGCAACCCGACGACTTCGTCATCGCCACCGGCGTGCAGCACTCGGTCCGCGAGTTCGCCTACCTGGCCTTCAAGACCGCTGGTATGGAACTGGAATTCAGGGGCGAGGGCATCGACGAGAAGGGTGTATGCGTGGCCGGACCAGCCAACTTGGTGGGAAAGACGCTGGTGGAGGTGAGCGAGGACTTCTACCGCCCGACAGACGTGGTCAACCTGCTTGGCGACCCGTCGAAGGCGAAGAGGGAGCTGGGATGGGACCCGCAATCTACCAGTTTCGAGCAATTGGTGAGCATCATGGTGAAGCACGACATGCAGAAGGTTGCAGCCGACCATGTGGCAGGAGTGATGCGCACAAACCTCGCTGAATACCTGGAGAAGGGAATCACAAAATAAGACCCCGTGTCACAGTATTGTTTTTCAATAGAAGTACGTCAAAGAGGATAAAAATGAAGACATTACAAAGAATCTACCGGTTCTTAAAATTTGACGGGTCTATATTCAAGACTCTGTATTTCAATTTCAAGTTGTTACCCTTTCGCGATGCTTGCAAATTACCTATTGCAATTGGCCGGAGAGTGGAATTCCAGAATCTCAGCAAAGTAAAAATCAAGTTCGTAGATGGTATTAAATTGAGAATGTTTACGGTCTCTATCGGTTTGAATAAAACCGAAATAACATCTCCTCGTACACTATGGTCATTACTTCGCTTTGAGGATAACAGCGAGTTGTGCTTTGGTGAGAGAGTCACTATAGCAAGTGGCGCTGCCATATCTATTTACAAGAATGCCAAAGTCATAATCAACTCAAGAGTCGTAATGAACCAGCGTGTCAAAATTTTCGCAAAGAATTATGTGGAATTCGGCACGGACTGCAGTGTCGGATGGGAATCCCAATTCTACGACACAGCCTTCCATCTTACTTATATCAAGGACAAAAACATCATCAGATCACCATATGGGAAAATCGTATTAGGACATAATTGTTGGATAACCAATCGTTGCACTGTGTCTGGAAACGTTTTTCTACCTCCTTTCTCCATGTTGGCATCAGGTTCTATCCTCAATAAGGATTATTCAAATATAACATCAACGGGTAATCTATTTGCTGGCAGTCCTGCTGTTTTAAAGAGAACTGGAATCTTTAGGATTTTCAGAGCCAAGAAAGAACGGGAATTAATGAAACTCTTTGATGAAAACCGAGACCTTCAATACATAGACGCTGGTCCGGATTTTGACATCATGGACTATAAAATCAGATATAAGAAAGAATAGCCGTAGAAACTGACCAGCCGACATACAATTTGTTAAGGCTATGAAGAGGCAAAGAAAAAGTCAGTGAAAATGAAAGCGTTTCGCTAATTTTGCAGCGCAATAGAAAACGCACAAACCGCTACACCAATATCCAGTGCAAGAACATCACTTTGCTCTGTAGATGGTGGAAAAAAGACAGAAAAGATAAGATGTACGTATTCAAACCGCTGTTAAAGCAAACCATCTGGGGTGGTGAGGCAATAGCCTCATTTAAGAATGTAGAAACAGAGAAGCACTCCATTGGCGAGAGCTGGGAAATCTCAGCCGTCAAAGACCACTTGTCGGTAGTGACCGACGGTGCAGACCAAGGCAAGACCATACTGGAATTGCTGGACGAACAGAAAGAAAAGCTTGTGGGCCAAAAGGTGTATGCCAAATTCGGCGACACATTTCCACTCTTGATTAAGTTTATTGATGCACGTGACGACCTTTCCATCCAGGTCCATCCCGACGACGCTACAGCGATGCTCAGGCATGGCACACGCGGAAAAAGTGAGATGTGGTATGTCGTCAGCGCTGATGAGGGTAGCCACATCAAGGTTGGGTTCAATCAACCTGTGCGCAAAGAAGACTACAACCGCATGGTGGAGGACCACTCCATCACCAAGGTGCTGAACGAAGAAAAAGTGAAGCAAGGCGATGTCTTTTTCCTTCCTCCCGGACGTGTCCACAGTATAGGGGCAGGAGTGTTCGTCGCCGAAATCCAGGAGACAAGCGACATCACCTACCGCATCTACGACTACGGTCGCAAGGATGCCGAGGGGCATGAGCGAGAATTGCATACCCAGTTGGCGAAGGACGTGATAGACTACAGCGTGCAGGACGACTATCAGACGCATTACAAGGGAGAGTTTGACAAGCGTGTGACACTTGTGGACTGTCCGCTCTTCACGACCAACCTGATTGAGCCCACGAAGACTTTCAACGCTGATTACAGCGGTCTGGACTCTTTTGTCGTACTGATGTGCATGAACGGAGGCGCGACGATTACGGAGCAGGGCGGCGCAGAAGGGCAGCAACAGAGAAACATCAGACAAGGCACCACTATACTGATTCCCGCCACGGCACAGGGGGTGGTAATAGAGCCTGTGGACAACTGCAAGATGCTGGAGGTGTATATCAAGGCATAATGCCCAGACCTGATGCCCCCTGCATTCAAGAGAAACCAACAACAATCAACAATAATGGAAAACGAAGAATTCAAAGAAATGCAACTTCCTGAAAACGCCTTCCGCGAGTTGAAGGAGGGCGAGGAATACGCACCAATCATGAAAGCAGGGCAGACCTACCCCGAAGTGAACGGCTGGTCGGTGACATGGGGCATCATCATGGCCATTGTCTTCTCGGCAGCTGCCGCTTATTTAGGTCTGAAGGTAGGCCAAGTGTTCGAGGCCGCCATACCTATCGCCATCATTGCCGTGGGTGTTTCCACTGCCGCCAAGCGCAACAAAGCCCTGGGTGAAAATGTCATCATCCAGAGCATTGGAGCCTGTTCGGGAGCAGTGGTGGCAGGAGCCATCTTCACGCTGCCAGCCATTTACATCCTCCAGGCAAAATACCCAGAAATGACCGCTTCCTTCATGAAAGTGTTCATCAGTTCACTTCTCGGCGGCATCATCGGCATCCTCTTCCTCATTCCTTTCCGCAAGTATTTCGTGAAGGAGATGCACGGCAAATATCCTTTCCCCGAAGCCACAGCCACCACACAGGTTCTTGTGAGCGGCGAGAAAGGCGGAAGCCAAGCCAAACCTTTGCTCATTGCCGGTGTGGTGGGCGGTCTGTACGACTTTATCGTCGCCACTTTCGGCTGGTGGAATGAGAATTTCACCACTCGCGTGGTAGGATGGGGTGAACAACTGGCAGACAAAGCCAAACTGGTGTTCAAGGTCAACACCGGAGCGGCAGTACTTGGACTTGGTTATATCATAGGTCTGAAGTACGCTGTCATCATCTGCCTTGGCTCACTTTTCGTCTGGTGGATTCTTGTTCCCGGTATGGCACTTATCTTCCCCGACACAGTGCTCAACCAATGGAACCCAGCCATCACGACTGCTGTGGGTGACATGACTCCCGAAATGATATTCACTTCCTACGGCAAGAGCATCGGCATCGGCGGTATCGCCATGGCAGGCATCATCGGCATCATCCGTTCATGGGGCATCATCAAAAGCGCTGTCGGACTGGCCGCCAGTGAGATGAAGAACAAAGGAGTGGAAAAGACAGTGGAAAGCCGTACCAACAGAGACCTCAGCATGAAATTCATCATCATCGGCACCGTCATAGCCATTGTCGCCACGTTCGTATTCTTCCTGCTCGGGGTGTTCGAAGGCAATCTCGTGCAGGCGATAGTGGGCATTCTGCTCGTGGCCGTTATAGCTTTCCTCTTCACCACTGTAGCCGCCAACGCCATAGCCATCGTGGGTTCGAATCCAGTGTCGGGCATGACCCTTATGACCTTGATTCTTGCCAGTGTGGTTATGGTGGCTGTAGGCTTGAAGGGTCCAGGTGGCATGGTGGCCGCCCTCATCATGGGTGGCGTGGTATGCACCGCCCTTTCCATGGCAGGATGCTTCATCACCGACCTGAAGATTGGATACTGGCTCGGTACCACTCCTGCCAAACAAGAGACCTGGAAATTCCTCGGAACCTTGGTTTCGGCCGCAACCGTCGGTGGTGTGATGATTATCCTCAACAAGACATACGGTTTCACAAGCGGACAACTGGCCGCACCTCAAGCCAATGCCATGGCTGCTGTGATTGAGCCACTGATGAACGGTGTCGGGGCACCTTGGGTGCTATACGGCATCGGCGCCGCGCTGGCCATCATCCTGACCTTGTGCAAGGTTCCGGCGCTGGCTTTCGCCCTCGGCATGTTTATTCCAATGGAACTCAACATTCCGTTGTTTGTGGGAGGACTGATCAATTGGTATGTAACCACACGCACCAAGGACGAGACTGTCAACAAGGAACGAGGAGAGAAAGGCACGCTCATCGCCTCTGGATTCATAGCCGGCGGCGCATTGATGGGTGTTGTCAGCGCCTTGATGCGATTCGGTGGCATCAATCTGGTCAATGACGAATGGATTAACAATTCCCTGTCGGAGGTTCTCAGCCTTGTCGCCTACATCCTCCTTATCATCTACTTCGTCAAAGCCACAAAAGTAAAGAAAACATTATAGCAAAATCATTCAGAAAAGGCACTTACCCATCTTAAAATGTTGGGGAGTGCCTTTTATGCTTTAACACAAAGACAACCTTAAATAAACGAAACAATGTCACATTCCATTTTTCATTCAACCTTACTGTCTATATGCTTGTTGACACCTAATGTTGCCTCTGCACAGGATGCAGTGCCACCTTTCGTTTTCAACAAAGAGGAAACAAGTGTCGTAGATGCCATTTCCACTCCATTCACGGCTTTGAAACCGAACAAGTCCTTACCCGACCCACTCATCGCACGAGGCACAGGGCAGCAAGTGAACAACATCTTTGAATGGGAAAACCGCAGAGATGAAATCATCGCAGATATCGAGGAATACGAAATCGGGGAAAAACCTGCTGTCAAACCAGAAGACATCAAGGCCTCCATGTCGGGCGACACCCTCTTGGTTGATGTGACTGTGAACGGGCAGCACCTGTTGCTCAAATCCACCATCCGATACCCAGAGAACGGCCATGCTCCTTACCCGCTGATGATAGGAACGAGTATGATTTCGCTGCCGATGGAGTTGATAGAGAAAAAGGGAATAGCTACTATGACTTTCCATGAGGCACAAGTAAACGACTATTCGCAATGGCGCCAACATCATGAACGAGGCGAGCACAACTTCGACCGTCTGTACCCACATCTCAAGGAAAATGGCGCCTATAGCCAATGGGCATGGGGATTCAGTCGTCTGATTGACGGACTACAGCAACTGGGTGAGGAAAACACTCGTATTGACTTGTCTCATATAGGAGTGACAGGCTGTTCCTACGCTGGCAAGATGGCACTTTTCTGCGGAGCACTCGATGAGCGAGTGGCATTAACTATCGCCCAGGAGCCAGGAGGCGGTGGCGCCGCAGCCTGGAGAGTGTCGCATGAGATGGACAGCGTGGAATGCCTGGACAAAACCGACTACCATTGGTTCAAGGAGAGCATGAAAGAGCGTTTCGCTGAGGACAAAGTCTATCTGCTTCCCCATGACCATCATTCGCTCTGTGCACTGGTTTGTCCCCGCGCGTTGCTGATGCTTGGCAATCCTGACTACACATGGCTTGCCGACCCATCCGCACAGGTGTCGATGATCGCAGCCATCAATGTATGGAAAAAGTTCGGTATCGAGGACCGTGTGGGTTATTCCATCATAGGCGGACACCCACACTGCAGGCTTCCTGAAAACCAGTATCCAGTGGTAGAAGCATTTATTGACAAGTTCCTATTAGGCAAACAGGATGTGAACACCATCTACCGAGAATCGTCATTGCCCTGAGACATCTTTCTCTCATCCCTTGCGCGGAACAGTCCTGCGAGGATGGTGCCAGAAATAGAATGCCATACGCAACTGATAGCGCAAGGCACCACCGATAGCGGGTTGGTGGCAAGGAAGAAGTTGGACGCCAAATTAGTGGCAAGGCCCGCGTTCTGCATGCCCACTTCTATGCTGATCGTACGTTTCTTTGCTGTGTTGAAATGACACAGTCGGCCTGTGGTGTAACCAAGGAGATAGCCCAGGCTGTTGTGGCATAGAACCACAAAGAATATCCATAGGAACACCTCCCAGCTGTTGGCAATAAGACGGTCATAGACT
>JAFXVU010000099.1 GCA_017534705.1 Bacteroidaceae bacterium | reverse complement strand
TGTTTAGAGACAAAGCTATATTCCTGTTTGTGAACCATATACGAGCCAGCTTTTCCCATCATGGAATCCAAAAGAGACGCTATGAAGACACTTCCACCAATAGACAACACAGCACCTGCTACGAATGTCAACAGATTGGCAGTGGATGAACTCCCGCCACACAGATGAAGGAAGAAATCATGCCAATGGAGGTAGAAGACAAAGATGAGCAGAAGGATTACAAACATCAAATCCATCTTATCCCACTTCGTTAAGGAAAGAGGATTCGACACCCTTGGGCAACGCCACAATACCACTCCCACGAACATCAAATGCAAGATGAAGTAACGAATCATGCCGAAAGAAGGCACCAACAAGGCAAAAACGCAACATGAGGAAACGAACAACACAAAACGGTTACTCATAATAGATTTGTTTGTCGATAATTCTGTCTTCATACGTATGAGGTTCTGGCTGATTTTTAGTCTTTTAAATTTAGCCTTGTCGTTGGTGGACAGCCTCGAAAAGTAGGATGGCCGCGCTGACTGAAACGTTCAGTGAATCGAGCCTACCCAGCATGGGGATGCGGATGTGTGCATCGGCAGCATCACGCCATTGAGTTGTTAGGCCAGTGGATTCCGTTCCCATTACTATGGCAGTGGGGGTGGTCATGTCGGTATCGTAATAGAGCGAGGAGTCCTGCAACTGAGCTGTGAGGATGCGGATGCCATGATCCTTGAGAAAAGTGATACACTCTTCAGAAGTGGATGCCACACAAGGTACGGTAAATATGGCACCTATTGAACTGCGGATAAGATTGGGATTGTAGAGGTCGGTCAACGGGTCGCAAACAATCACAGCATCGGCGCCTGCTGCATCAGCGCTACGAAGCACTGCACCAAGGTTGCCCGGTTTCTCCACACGCTCAAGCACGACAATCAAAGGATGTTCGCCCAATTGCAGCTTGTCGAGCGTAGAGTTTCTCATCCTCACCTCAGCTATCATGCCTTCGGTAGAACCACGATAAGCAATACGCTCATACACTTCCTTCGACACCTCAAAACGCTTAACCCCTCCATCAAAACCACGGACTAGTTCCAGTGCCTCTTCGTCCATATAGTCGGGACAGCAGAAAACAGAGTCGAACTGGTAGCCTCCCTCGACACAATGCGCAATCTCTCTCTTGCCTTCCACAACAAACAACCCTTCATGCCGACGTTCAGAGGATTTCTGTTGCAAAAGAAGCAGTTTCTTGATTTTATGGTTCTGTACACTCGATATGTAGTTGTCGGGCATCATATTACCGTATAATATTTGACGATATAAACAATAAAGTTATAAGATATAATTTATTAAAAACGACAGTACTAAAGGCTAAGGACAATATCAATTTTCCTTAAAATACTGAAAGCAACCGGCATCGACATTGCCTGGTTTACGCTCCACACCATTGCGGTCGGTGGGATAGCGGTCGAGGAAACTGTCGGAAGCCTTGGAACGGGCCACCGAAGCAGAGTCAAGTCGGAAATCGTAGATGTAGTTTTCGGTGTCGATGGTGTGGAAATTGTCGGCATGGTGTTCGAGTGTGTCGAGGGTGCATGCCACAAAATTGGTGTCGTCCTCTGCTATTACCGTAGCCAGCACACAATTTTCGAAATGATAGTTGAATAACACATCAGTGTATTGGCTTTCGTTGGCTTTCTCTCCATAAATCTCGTCTTCTTGCCCACCCGTAACATAACAATTATAGAAAGCAGCTCGGTGTAGGTCAACGATGGTATCGTTTCGGGTGTTGGTAAGTTTCAGTGCAGCGCCATATTGCTTCCAGGGATAGAACTGAGCGATGGTGCAATGGACGAAATCGGCATACCCTCCTAAAATGTCGATGCAATACAGATTAGCATTGCTGATTTGGCAGTTGGCCACAAATGCTGTACAAAGATTGAGGCTAAGACCCGAACCCGCCACATTGTGAATGGTGCTGTTGGTCAGCGTGAGTTGACGTTGCTCACTCTCCGTTCCGTTACAATAGATGCCATAAGACCCCGAATGAATATCGGTGAAGTCGATGATGTTGTCAGTGCTTTCCGGAGCAAGCCACACCCCACCCCATTGGGCATCAAGACGGTCGTAGGGCAGATAGTCGAACATACGGTCAAGACGGTCTCCTCGCATCACCACAGGATGTTCTAAAGAGCCTTCGCTGTGCAGTGAACCATGTACCAAAAGACTGGCTTTAGCGTGGAAATAGAGATTGGTGCCTTCGGCCAGTGTCAATGTACAGCCAGAAGCAACAACAAGGCTGTCGTAAATGAGGAAAGGACGTGTAGCCGCCAAGGTGGTGTCGTTCTCAAAGCAAATATGGTCAAGGATGATGACATCCTGTCCATAGGCAAGCAGATGAACATATTGACGTGCGCCGTTCTGATGAGTGAAAACGATGGAATCCTCAATAAGCACAGGAGAGTCCTCGTTAGTGGGATCAACATTCACCTCCACGAATACAAAAATGCTGTCCTTGTGGGCAATTTCCACATTGGTGAAAGCAGTGCCGCTCTGTCCATCGACATTGATATAAAACCCGCTACGTCCTCCACTGGCCAACGAGATGGAATTCAGGCGTACTCCGTCGGAATTGGGATTGAAGACTTTCAACCACTGGGTAGAGGACCCGATATTGGTAAAAACAGTATCGAACTTGAGGGTGTCCTCTGAAAACTTCAAAGGCGATGCAGGTGAACTGGTATAGGATTCTTCGTCGGAACATCCGACAAAAAACATCAAAGCCACCATCAGCGAAGCGATATATATAAAAGGATTACTTGTTTTTTTCATTTCCATGCAGTTTATCTTGTAACGGTTTAGCACATATGAGCATTTGTCATAGTCCGAGTTCTTTGCGGAGGAACGCGCTAGTATAGCCTTTGCCGCTGAGAGCGACTTCCTCAGGAGTGCCTGTGACCATGACTTGGCCTCCACCGCGACCACCCTCGGGTCCCATGTCTATAATGTAGTCAGCCATTTTGATGACATCGAGGTTGTGCTCAATGACAATGACTGTATTTCCTTTGTCTACCAGTCGGTTAAGTACATTCATCAGCACCTTGATGTCCTCGAAATGCAGTCCTGTGGTTGGTTCATCAAGTATATAAACGGTCTTTCCCGTGTCTTTCTTCGCCAATTCGGTGGCTAATTTCACTCGTTGGCTCTCACCACCCGACAAGGTAGTAGATGGTTGCCCCAATTTCACATAACCCAATCCCACGTCCTGTATTACCTTAATTTTCTTGAGGATGTTGGGCTGGTTGTCGAAGAAATCGACAGCTGTGTTAATGGTCATGTCGAGCACGTCAGCGATGGATTTTCCCTTGAACCTCACTTCCAAAGTCTCGCGGTTGTACCGCTTGCCGTGGCATGTCTCGCAAGGTACCAGCACATCTGGCAGGAAGTTCATTTCAATCGACTTGTATCCGTTGCCGCCACAAGTCTCGCACCGTCCGCCCTTCACGTTGAAAGAGAATCGTCCTGGTTTATAGCCACGCACCTTGGCTTCTGGCATCTCCACAAAAAGGCTCCTGATATCAGAGAACACACCCGTGTAAGTGGCAGGATTAGAACGGGGTGTTCGTCCCAAAGGACTTTGGTCCACATTGATGACCTTATCGACATACTCCATGCCCTCGATACTCCCATACGGCAAGGGGTCTTGGAGGGAACGGTAGAAATGCTGACTCAAGATAGGTTGTAGCGTATCGTTGACAAGTGTAGACTTACCGCTTCCGCTGACGCCTGTAACGCAGATAAGTGTGCCGAGCGGGAACGCCACATCCACATGCTTGAGGTTGTTTCCTGTGGCATCGTGGATAACGAGACACTTACCGTTGCCCTGACGTCGTTCAGACGCCACAGGCATCTTCAGTTCACCACTCAGATAACGGGCGGTCATGGTGTGCGACTTGAGCATCTCCTCGGGTGTGCCTTGGAACACCACCTCTCCACCAAGTCGTCCGGCTTTCGGTCCGATATCAACAATATAATCGGCATTGAGCATCATGTCCTTGTCGTGTTCCACCACTATGATGGAGTTGCCTGTGTCGCGTAAGCGTTTCAGCGAGCTAATCAACCTAATGTTATCGCGCTGGTGTAGTCCGATGCTGGGCTCATCGAGAATGTAAAGCACATTCACCAACTGTGACCCTATTTGTGTGGCTAGTCGGATGCGTTGGCTCTCACCACCTGACAGACTCATTGACGAGCGTCCGAGCGACAGGTAATCCAGCCCCACATCGAGCAGGAAACGCAGTCTTGACTTGATTTCCTTCAGTATCTCTTCAGCGATGGCTTTCTGTTTACCTTCCAGCTGCAAGTGGTCCATCCATTCGTAGAGGTCGCTGATATCCATAGATGACAGTTGGTGGATGTTCTTGTCGGCGATGCGGTAATTGAGAGCCTCGGTGTTGAGACGTGCGCCTTTGCAGACAGGACAAACGCATACCTTATCGAACGATTCTGCCCATTTTTGGGCTGAAGCCGATTGTTCGCGCTCCAACAATTGCCTGATGTATTTGGCCAGTCCCTCATACTCTACAAAGTAGTCGGATGAAGTATGTATGAGTGAGGCCTTGATTCTGACCTTGTCGGGCGACCCATAGATGATGTCGTGCACGGCGTCTTCGGGAAGGTCGCGGACGGGTGTGTCGATATCAGCCTCATATTTCTGTAACAGAGCGTCGATTTGCCAGAACACCATTGTGGCTCTGTATCTACCAAGAGGTGCCAAAGCACCTTGACGTATGGTGAGGTCACGGTTAGGTATGATTTTGTCGTCGTCCACGAGGTTGACATATCCCAGCCCCTTACACTTGGGGCATGCTCCCTGAGGTGAGTTGAAAGAGAAGTTGTTAGGAGCCGGGTCACGATAGCTGATGCCAGACGTGGGACACATCAGGCGTTTAGAATAATGTTTGAGTTTGTCGGTGTCTATGTCTAGAATCATCACCAACCCCTCTCCCATCTTCATGGCCATGCTAAGGCTCTTCTTGAGTCGGTCTGTGTCTTTGGCATTCACGGCCAGTTTGTCGACAACGACCTCAATATCATGATTCTTGTAGCGGTCCACTTTCATGCCAGGCACCACCTCCTTCATCTCTCCATCCACTCTGACATTGATAAATCCCTTGCGACGTATGTCCTCGAAAAGCTCGCGATAGTGTCCTTTTCTAGACCTCACTAATGGGGCTAGGATGAGTATTCTTTTATTCTCGTATTCACGTAGCACCAGTTCCAACACTTGTTCTTCGGTGTAACGCACCATCTTCTCGCCAGTGATATAAGAATAAGCGTCGGCTGCACGGGCATAGAGCAAGCGCAGGAAGTCATACACTTCTGTGGTGGTTCCAACGGTGGAACGCGGGTTTTTATTGGTGGTTTTCTGCTCGATACTGATGACAGGGCTGAGACCTGTGATTTTGTCCACTTCAGGTCGCTCCATACCGCCAAGGAAGTTGCGGATATACGCGGAGAAAGTCTCTATATAACGACGCTGCCCCTCAGCATAGATGGTGTCGAAAGCAAGTGATGACTTACCGCTACCACTCAGTCCTGTGATGACAGTAAGGCAGTCACGTGGTATGCTCACATCGATGTTCTTGAGATTGTGGACCCTGGCACCATAAACCTCAATCCATTGGCGTTCTCTGTCGTCAATAGTGATAGCATCGGCTCCACCACTTGTGCCAACTGGCTGGTTCTTGTTCAATTCTTCTGACATGGTATCCCTCTCTTTACTGATTTGTCGTCATAAATAATAACCGTCATCACTACTCTATTCAGTTCCTGTGGCACCACTCGACTCCATATTCTCATTGAATCCTTTGAGCACATTGATGGTTTTCTTGATGTTGTATTTCACACCATCTGAACCAACGGCATTCAATTGGAGGAAATAAACGCCATCAGCAACATACTTACCATTGACTCTGCCGTCCCATCCTTCCGCCGCATTGTCGAGAGTGTAGGTAAAGAGTTTCTTTCCCCAACGGTTGAAGATGTAGCCTTCGAGTTTCACAATGGACTTAAAAGTAATGTTAAGTTTGTCGTTTCTGTCATCATTGTTAGGTGAGAATCCGTTGGGGCATTTCAACGATGACTCGCTGATAGTCACCGTAAAAGGAGCACTGACATATTGCACCGTGTCACCATCGAGTGAAAAGGTAATACTGCACACCACCTTATAACCACCCGACTCAGTCAGTGTATATGTGGTTGATGTCTCGTATCTTGTCAGCAATAGATTCTCCTGTCCCTTGGTGCTGAAAAACTGCCACTTGCAGACATAGTCGTAGCCTTTGTCGTCGATATCCACATCGCAATTCAAATCGACAGGCGCCTGAACGACTTTCGATTCCCCTGCATTCAGGGTCACGTCGGCATTATCGTCGATGGAAAACAAAACGATGGTGGGTGTCGCATCCTGGGCATACGTCACGGTATGCAAGCAAGCGAGAAGAAGGTATAGGCTGAATAATCGGAACAATTTCATCATAAAGGCATTTTCTTTATATATATAACGCAAAATTAGTGAAATCTTGCCCAAAATCAGTAAAAAAACATGTTAAATGCGACACAAAAGTGATTTCAAGGTATAAGAATGAATAAAAAAGACTAATTTTGTAGGATAAAACGAAAAAGAAACAAATAACAGCCAATAGACGATATGTTGAAACGCATCACATCAGCCATTGTGTTTTGCTTGGCAATGGCAGCTCCACTTCTCGCACAAACAGAAGGACAGAAAACCCACGAAGTGCAGGCCGGCGAAACACTTTATTCCCTCGCACGCGCCAACGGAGTAACGGTGGAGGACATCCAGAAAGCTAATCCCTCGATGGACATCCTCAAAACGGGTATGGTCATCATCATCCCCGCTCCAAAACCCAAACCAGCTGAAACCACAAGTCCTAAACAGAAGAAGCCCAACTGCCGTACGACCTACATTGTAGAGAAGAAAGAGACGGTGTATAGCATCTGCCGTAAGTTTAACCTGGACATGGATGAGTTTCTGGCCGCCAACCCTCAAATCACCAAGGAGAAAGTGAAGAAGGGTGAGGAGGTGTGCATCCCTTTCACCAAGGCTGAGATAGAAGCCAAGAAGGTAGAGATAGAGAAGAAAGAGCAGGAGAAGGAGAAGCAGGAGGCAGAGAAAGTGCACAGGGTGAAGTCGGTGAAGGTTGGCGTCATATTGCCTTTCGGCCTTCAGAACGACAAATTGAGCGCAGAGTCGCAGCGAATGGTGGAGATGTACGAGGGATTCCTCCTTGCCGTGGATTCACTGAAGAAAACAGGCGTGAATGTCGATATCTACACGTTCGACGAGAAAGACTCCTATGGTTTTATCGATTCACTGACTACCCACAACAGCATCTTCCCCTATCTCAACATCATTTTCGGACCGTTCCGCGCCAATCATATCACTCAGTTGTCTGACTATGCCACTAAACACGACATCCAGTTAGTGGTGCCTTGCTCGTCGAGATACGGGTTGGCCAACAACAGCCCCAACCTCTTCCAGGTGAATACCAGTGAAAACTACATCTATGACAAAGTGTATGATGCGTTTTCCTCCCTTTATGCCGGCAGCAACATTATCTTCGTAGGTATGAACGAGACAGAGCGAACAGAGTTCCTGAACGGCCTGAAAGGCAAACTGACCGAAAAAGGCAAGAGTTATTCCAACATCGCTTTCGCCGACATTGACGGTATCGGTTCATTGCTCAGTGCAGAGCAACAGAACGTGCTGATACCCACATCTAATTCACAGAACGCCTTTGAGATGCTGTGTCTGAAACTCAACTCCATGGAGCGCAACAAGAAAATCACCACTGACAACATCACCATGTTCGGTTATCCACAGTGGCAGACCTTCAGCACCAAGAACCAGGCCAACCTCAACAAATTCCGTGTAAGTTATTTCGCCACCTTCTTCAGCAACGCCAACAATTGGCGTACCACCGCATTCAACAATAAGTTTAAGAGTTATTTCCAGCGCGACCTCATCAAGAGCCATCCTAAGTTCGCCCTATTGGGTTTCGACTCTGGTTACTACTTCATCAAAGGTGTGTGGGAATATGGCGACAAGTTCCAGCGTAACTTGAACGGCATCTCTGTGAAAGCCTACCAAAACCCTCTTTCGTTCCAGAAGGTCAACACCTCTGGTGGTTACATCAACAGGAAGATGATTATCGTCAGCCACCGCACAGACGGCAGCGTCAGCACAAATGAATATTAAGCCATCTCTCCAACTTTTATTTCAACACTCTGAAGGGACATATTCACCATGACAATCAAACCATTCACACTCCGAAGCTTTCACTGTTCAAGATATATTCTTGCGCTATGCCTGTCGTTGTCCTTTGCATGTCAAGTACAAGCTCAGGTGGGTGAACGTCGCAATGACTTTGCAATAGGATTGAATGGTGGTCTGACCTTGAGCAGCATGGATTTCGTACCTAAAATCAAACAAGGTAACAAAATCTCGCCCAACTTCGGTTTCACGGCTCGTTACGTCTGCGAAAAATATTTCGCAACCATCTGTGCTGTGATGATGGAGGTGGATTATGCCAACATGGGATGGAAAGAGACGATAGACGATGGTACAGGAAACACCTACGAGCGCGGCTTCTCCTACGTGCAAGTTCCCCTGCTCATGCAGTTGGGATGGGGCAAGGAGCAAAAAGGCGCGAAGTTTGTCCTCGAGGCTGGTCCGCAGTTCGGGTATTGGTTTTCTGAAAATGAGAAAAGAGGCGGTGGTGAATGGAACACAGCCTACCGTCCTAATGGTGTGACATACCAGTACGACCATTCTCCCGACAATAAGTTCGAATATGGTATTGCAGCTGGAGCAGGTTTAGAACTTTCGACCTCTCTTGGCCATTTTATTCTTGTCGGCCGTTATTACTACGGTCTTGGCGATGTTTACGACAACAGTAAGAAAGGGTATTTTGGACGTTCAGCCAACCAAGCCATCATGGTGAAACTCACCTACCTCTATGACTTGGTGAAGACGAAACATCTATAGTTCATAGCCCAATAAAATTCATACGCGAAGGTAAATGACCTGTCCGTCGCGTTTGCGGCGCATGGCATACAGTTCCTCATCCACCATTCCCAGTTCATAGAGGTCGATACCGTTCTCACTGTAGAGAGAATCTGAGGCTATACCTATCGTATAGTGGTC
>JAFXVU010000098.1 GCA_017534705.1 Bacteroidaceae bacterium | reverse complement strand
GTCAGGATATTAAGGGTATTCCATCTGCAATCTGCGAACCTCTTGAAGAAGAAATTCCTGTTCCTGAAGAATTCTTGATTGCTGAGGATGCACTTCCATTCGTACTCTATGTTAACACAACCTCTGGACAGGCTAAGATTAGTGTACGCGGTGAAGAAGGCACTCCACAGGCTCTTGTTATCGGTACTACTTGGACTAAGTATCCCGACATCTTCGATGAGACTGGTGAAATAGAGGAAACTGGTGACAATGTAACTGAACCTGATTTCTATTCTTGGCAGTGGCCTATCGAGTGCGCAGGCGTTGATGAGGCTTATCCTGACATTTACGATTGGGTTGCTGACCCAGCTAATTTCGGCTGGTTGGAGACTGGTGTAGATGCTCTCCTCTTCCCAGAGCCATAATTCATTGATATGATAAATCTTGAAAAGGTGTGCCAATGCCTATTGGCACACCTTTTATTTACAATACAATAACAAATTAATGGGAAAAAGAATTGTTGAATTGGATGTGACTAGTGGTGTCTTGATTACAAAGATTATCATTGCACATATGTGTGGGTATCTATCTCTGCATTTTTTTCTTGACGACATTCTTTTCTTTTGTTCTCCCTGGCTTGCTTTCAAAGCTGGCATGTTTTTCAGAATGAAAGACGTTTGGCATAAGCAAATCAGACGTGATGTGGACCGTCTTGTTATTCCCTTCTTTTGTTTTGGATTGTTAGGTATATTATTGGTTGATATACTCTATTTTTCAGGCGCAGTAAATACATTGCCTTCCTTAAAGGGCAATGTGAAATCACTTCTGGAGTGTGGCACTTTTCCCAATAGCCACCATCTTTGGTATCTCATGACACTCTTTCTGGCTAAAACAATGATGAATGTTTTACAAGGGAAAGTGAATCCTTATCTCATTGCCATTACCTGCTTCTTATTGGCTACATTATTGACTTTCTCAAATTGCCATCTTCCACTCTATGTGTACAATACCCTCGATGCAATGTTTTTCTTTGTGTTTGGATATACGATGAAAGACAGTCAATTTGAGAAAGGAGTTGCGAGAGCTGCGCTTGTTGTGTTAATTGTCATTATACTGCTGAAACCTACGAGATTGGATATCTTCCAAAACCAGCTTATTTACGGTTGGTATCCTTTATGGTATCCTTATTCTTTAGCAGGTATTATCTGTATAAATAATTTGGCAAGATGGTTATATAGCAAGATTGAGTTCCCCAATTTCATGAAATTCATTCCCAATTCCTTTAGTTATGTGGGACGTAATTCCATGTTTTTCTATGCTGCTCAGGGAGTTCTTCTGAAGTCTGGACTATATTTGGGGCGATATATGAAGATAACCAATAATACAATAATGGTTATATTCATGCTCTCTTTTCTAATTGGTTCCTACATCTTACTGGATAATCTCTTGAATAAATTCCCTCGTTTCCGTCGTTTTATTATCGGAAAGTGAGGTGTTTGTCTCTGGATTAGTTGTTTTTGTTGGCCCTTATAGGCTTAAATCATCATCCTTCTTTATATACTTGAAATAAAGTCTTTGATGATTTTGGTGGCATCACCATATTGGATAGGACTGAATTGATGGGTGCGCGCCTTCTCCACCAATGCAGGGAGGTCCTTCTCGTCTTCACAGCAGAAAAGTACATTGGCTTTTTCCAACGCCTTCACCAACTGCCATTGGTCGTGATTGTGCTCCTTGCCCTTGATGCGAGGCATAGCTACTATCTTGCAACCTAGGTCGCTCGCTTCGCTGATACTGCCCCAGCCACCATGAACTATCACGACATTGCTTTCCACCATCTTACGAATCATTTCCTCATGGCAGAGGAAAGGAATTGCTTTTGCATAGCGGAAGTTATAAACGGCATTGCCCGACTGGACAAATACTTCCTCGTTGATGGAAGCTGCCAGTTGGTCTACCGCTTTTGCCATGCGCGTGAATGTCAGGTAGGCGGGAACGTTGCCAAAACAAGCGAATATCATAACAATCCAGTGTATATTGCAGTGGGGTAGTATTTGCGCATCTCCTCCCATTGGATGAGAAACAAATCTGCGTGTTTATAGATGAATCGCCCCGACTCAGACATCTCCTTAACAGAAGCGGCAGATTCAATATAGATGATTTTGCAACCAAATAACTTCTTGCCAAAGTAAAGAGTTGGAATGGCCATTCCTGCTCCTGCTGAAATAATGACGTCAGGACGCTCTTTTAATAAATGCCATAGTGATTGCACTGCATTGATGGCATATTTCCATTTCGTCTTGAAAGGGTCAATGATAAAATAATGCTTTGTACCTTTAAATAACTCTTTTGTTGTAAGGTTTTGAGATGTTACCCAATAAATCTCACCCTCAATACCATGAGTTGCCTTGGTCAACTCGTGAAGATGACCTCCAATACTGCTGACGAGGCATATTTTCTTTTGTCTGCTCATGGTTTGGGTATAATCTTTTGTCTGTTGTAAATTTAGAAATGTCGTTATAACGTCTTTCGTTATAACGATGAATTAGATTATTGCAATTAATTCTAATTCTTAATCCCATCTATTTGAATCGACTGGAACCATCGAAGCAATGAGTGCAGACCTTGCATTTGGGAAGCCCGATGGCATCGATAAGGTCCTCAATCTTGGTGAATTTGAGTGAAGTAAGTCCAAACCTACTGCGGATTTCCTCCACCAACCGCTCGTATTCGGGGGTCCCAGTGGTAGCGTATCGGTCAAGATTGCTGTCGGGACTTCCCTCCAGGTCCTGGATGATGCGCCGTGTAATCAGCTCCATGTCACTTTTGGAGTTGGTGAAACCGATGTATTTGCAACCGTAAATCAGAGGAGGACAGGCTATGCGAACATGAACTTCGCTTGCACCGTAATTGAAGAATTCACTGACGTTGTCACGAAGTTGTGTACCGCGTACGATGGAGTCATCGCAGAACAGCATGCGTTTGTCAGCCAGCATCGAGTGGTTGGGGATGAGTTTCATCTTAGCCACAAGGTTGCGCAGTTCCTGACGGCTCGGGGTGAAACTGCGAGGCCAAGTCGGCGTGTATTTGGCAATGGCACGGTGGTAGGGAACGCCTTTGCCTTCAGCATAACCCAAGGCCATGCCTGTGCCACTGTCGGGAATACCGCAGGCGCAATCAACCTCGCTGTCGTCCTGCTGACCCATCTTCATTCCAATTTTGAAACGAACCTCCTCAACATTAATGCCTTCGTAGGATGAGGTAGGGAAACCGTAATACACCCACAGGAAGGAGCAAATCTGCATGTCTTGTCCGGGAGCCTTCATTTGGCGAACTCCGTCGGCTGTGATATGGACAATCTCACCTGGACCCACATATTGGCTCACCTCGTAATCAAGGTTGGGGAGACAGGTCGATTCGCTGCAAACGGCATAACCGCCTTCTTTTTTGCCGATAATGATAGGGGTGCGGCCCAATTTGTCGCGAGCCGCGATGATGCCATCCTCCGTGAGGATAAGCATGGAACAGGAACCCTCTATCTCGTTGAAGACATTGGTGATGCCCTCCACAAAGTCCTTGCCCTCTGTGATGAGAAGTGCGATGAGTTCTGTCTGGTTGATGTTGCCGCTGCTCAGTTCTGCAAAGTGATGGTTGTCGGCCAACAGACGGTCTGCAATGCTTTGGAGGTTGCAGATGTGGGCCACAGTGACAATAGCGAAACGACCTAAGTGGCTGTTGAAGATTATTGGCTGAGGGTCCGTGTCGCTGATGATGCCGATACCCGAGTTGCCGGTGAACTTGCCGAGGTCGTCCTCAAAAATGGAACGGAAATATGCGTTCTCTAAGTTGTGGATAGAACGGATGAACTTGTCTTGTTGCTTGTCAAAGGTGGCAAGACCACAACGGTGTGTGCCAAGGTGAGAGTGATAGTCCGTACCATAGAACAAGTCGGTCATACACCCTCTTTTTGAAACTGTACCAAAAAAACCTCCCATGGGAAAGATAACTGTTTTGTGCGATAATTACATTGCTTGAGAGCCTAAGTATTCAGAGTATTCCGAATTCCGATGCAAAATTATAAAAAAAATGGGGCATTCTGTCATGAATGCCCCATTTTTTTTATGTGTGTGACGTTATTATTTCTTCTTAAGCAGGTCCTTGGCTGCGTCAACCTTTTCTTTGGCATCCTTAGCGGCCTCTTTAACGTCCTCGGCTGCAGCCTTAACGTCCTCAACAGCTTCCTTCACGTCCTCAACGGTTTCTTTAACCTCTTCTGCCTTGGCCTTGGCCTCGTCAACCTTGGCTGATGCGTCTTCTACTGCGGCGGGTACAGCAATAGAGTCAAGGTTCAGAGCGGATACCTTGTCAAGAAGACCAGCAACAACAGCATTGTCACCAACTACACTCTTCACGGTCTCTGCGTTCTCGGTCAACCATGCCTGAAGGCTCTTAAGAGCTTCCTTGGCCTGGTCCAGCTTGCCACTGGCCTGGAGATTGTCAATCTCTGCCTGGGCGGCCTCAATGGCGGTCTGAATGCTGGCGGCATCCTTCTTCTCAAGAGCGTCCTTCAACGCACCGGTGAAGTCCTTTGCCTCAACCACCTCTGTTCCTTCTACAGTTGTGTTCTCATTCTTTGTCTGGTTACAGCTTGTCAATGTCAGTGCAACAGCTGCCAATGCACATACCAAAATCTTCTTCATACTTTGAAACTTTAATAAATGTTGAACAATTGTATTTAAAATACGCGCCAAAGTTATACCTTTCTACAACATAAAAGAAATTTTAAATGTTATTTTTCTGTTAAATAATATTTATATAACTTTTCTTTTCTTTTTCAGCTTTCTTGGTAAGGTATTTAATGAGGAGTGTCTGGCAACGCCAGTTGCCCTTCTTCTTGAAAACATGGGAGAAGAGGAAAAGTAGGACAGCACCGATGTAAAGCCCTTCCTTCATCAAGGCATGACTCAGTGCTTTCTCCACATCTTGGTATTTCTTACCACTGAAATGGTAACGGTACAGAAACTCGGTGGTGAGTTTGTTGAGCTGGTGGATGGGGAAAGGGCTGTCTATGGTGTCAAGTGCGTCTGTCAGAATGAATGCCCAACTGTCATTGCTTTGTTGGCTGTAGTTGTTGGTGGTCATCATGATAGAGCTTTCACGGTAGTGGCGGACGTAGGTGTGTGCATGCACGAATGCGAACCTTCTCAGTTTTCTTGCTGCATGTATCATCCAATTGTGGTCTTCATGGATGATTCCGGGCTTGAAATAGAGACCGTAAGACTTAATGAAGGAAGTGGAGATGAGTTTGTTGGCCACCTGGCAGGGAAAGTAGTCCTCGCTCTTGAAGAAATCCAGCCTCACCCAGTTGTTGTCGTCCATATATGTGATGTCCTTATAACGTTCCCAATGGTAGATGGGGTTGTCGGGGATGGACTTGATAAGTCCTTGGACGATTTCTATGTCGGGATGCTCTTCTACAAGCGACATCATCTGGCTGACACAATCTGACGTGATTTCATCGTCGCTGTCAAGGAAGAACACATAGTCTCCATGGGCTGATTCCAGCAGATGATTGCGGGTGGAGGACACCCCTTGGTTTGTCCTTTGCTGGAGAAAGGAGAATAGCACTTCTCCTTGGTAGTCTTTCAGGATGTTGTTGATTCTCTCAGCGGTATGATCCGTAGAACCGTCATCGATGATGACGCATTCAAGAGGAGCGTATGTCTGGCGCATGACAGAGGTGACACACCGTTCTATATAATCCTCCACATTGTAGGAGGGTATCAAAACGGATACCAGAACAGAACTCATATCTTGCCGAGATGACGCCATTTACTTATTGAGTTTTTACCCATTAATTATTTACAAAATTATTCAAAATTTTTCATTTTACAAGTCTATTGCTATGAATTTATTCGATATATTTGCTAATGTGGAATGAAAACCTTATTTTTGCATTATTATTGATTGTTTACAGTGGCTCAGAATAGACGATAGAATATCCTCTGTTTCTTTTTACTGAGGCATGAAATGGGCGGAGATTCTTTGAACTTGATGAATAGGATGCTTAAGATGACTGAAGATACATTAATCAGCGTTATTATACCAGTTTATAATGTAGAACGATATCTTCGTGATTGTCTGGATTCAATAGTCCATCAGACCTATCGGAATTTTGAGGTGATACTTTTAGATGACGGTTCGACTGATGACTGCGGTCGTATCTCTGACGATTACGCGAGGAGGGATTCCCGTTTCTCTGTTATACATTTGGAGAATGCTGGTGTGTCGAACGCCAGAAATATAGGTATCGATGCAAGCCATGGACAGTATCTGATGTTTGTGGATGGAGATGATGTGGTAAGTCCGGAGATGATAGAAATTCTTCTCTCTATTCATTCCAAGGATGATGACTGTGTCTCTTGTTGCAACGCACTGGAATTCCAAGATGGCGTCCATGTGGAGTTCAACGAGGATGCAATCAGTGTCGAGACCTACGATAATACCACTTTCCTGAAAAGTATGTACCTTCTTCCTCGTATCATCAATTATCCTTTTACAGTATGGGGAAAGTTGTACCCGAGGTCCTTGATTGGCGACATCAAGTTTAGGAGCATAATCTGTGAGGACAATGTGTTCAACACCGAAGTGATTACCAATCATTGTCGTCTAATCAAATACACAGGTGCCAAGTTGTATGGATATAGACGGCGTGAAGGGTCGTTGATGTCTGCACTTGACGCGGTGGGCAAAAGGTATGTGGACAGGGCTTATCCCTTTTTTCTTATCCAGCAACTTCTGCAAAAGGAAAACACTTACGCTCGTTCACTGAATTTGACGTATTTGCATTACAGGTTGCTGCATGCCAGATACCTGACCAAGCAAAAGTACACGAAGAACAGCGACGAATATAGGTATGCGCAGCATGTGCTTGAAGAACTTGCGAAGAAAACATTCAAGGAGTTTGTGACCAATAGGCACATCTCCTTGTGGAAAAAGATTTCTTATCTGTTGTACGACTCTTTCCCAAGGCTCTATTCCTTGAAACTATTGATTGAATACCAGAAATCCATTCGTTCTAAGAAGTGAACGACAGTCCAACCATAACCTTTTTGTGTCAACATGTATGGGGTGGTGTACTATGGTGGATTGACACCTTTGAATTCACAAAAAAAACTAAAACTGTGCCGATTATTCCTTCTATGTCTAATAAATTAATTAATTTTGTATGTTGTAATCATACGAACGCGAACTAATTCTTTTTTATGAACGAATCAGAAATACTGGTCAATACAATTATCAGCGCTGTCCAAGACAAGAAGGGCAAGCGAATCGTCAAGTCTGACCTCACCTCCATTGGTGATACTATTTGTAGTTATCTAGTTGTGTGTGAAGGAAATACACCGACACAAGTCTCTGCCATCGCTGATGCCATTGAAGACAAAGTCAATCAACAATGGTCTATCAAACCTATCGGCAAGGAAGGTGTGAACAACAGCTTCTGGGTTGTCATCGACTATGGTGATGTCATGGCGCATATCTTCCTCCCCGATACGAGGGAATTCTACGACCTCGACCACTTTTGGGAGGATGCCCGAAGAACTGAAATACCTGATGAATGGTGACAGACGATTAAACAATTTATTCCCAATCATTACTTATGGACAATCAAGACAACAATAACCAACAACCCATTGACAACGGACGTGGCAACAGAAACAACCCCACGCCAAGGTTCAACTTCTCGTGGCTTTACATCGTCATTGGCATTGGGTTGATGTATTTCATCTTCTCTCAAAACGGCATGTCGGACAACAATGTCGGAGAGACCGACTACACCAAGTTCAAAACATATATCGACAAAGGATATGCCAGCAAGGTCGTCGTTGACAAGAAGAACCTTACCCTTCAGATGTACGTCAAGGAACAGCATGTCAGGGACGTCTTCGGAAAGGGGAAGGACCGTGTGGGCAAGAATCCCACAGTGAAGGTGGAGTTCGGCTCCATGGAAAACCTTGAGGCATTCCTCGACAAGAAAACTGAAGAAGGCAAGTTCGATGGGGAGGTGGTTTATGACCACGACGACGATTGGTTTGTCACACTCCTCTGGCAACTTGGCCCCTTGGTGCTCATCATCGTCTTTTGGATTCTTATTATGCGAAGGGCTGGTGGCGGCATGGGCGGCGGCATCTTTAGCGTCGGTAAATCAAAGGCCAAACTCTTCGACAAGGACGGAAAAAACACCATGAAGGTGACTTTCAAGGATGTGGCCGGACAAGAGGAAGCCAAGCAAGAGGTACGTGAGATCGTCGATTTCCTCATGAACCCTGAAAAATACACCAAACTGGGCGGTAAGATTCCCAAAGGCGCTTTGCTCGTTGGCCCTCCGGGAACTGGTAAGACCCTATTGGCCAAGGCTGTGGCAGGTGAAGCCAATGTGCCTTTCTTCAGCATGTCAGGTTCCGACTTTGTGGAGATGTTCGTCGGCGTGGGCGCATCGCGTGTACGTGACCTTTTCCAACAAGCTAAGGACAAGGCACCGTGCATCATATTCATCGATGAGATTGACGCCATTGGACGTGCACGCAGCAAGTCGCTGAACATGAGCGGAAACGATGAGCGAGAGAATACACTCAACCAGTTGCTTACCGAAATGGACGGTTTTGGCACCAACAGCGGTGTCATCATTCTGGCTGCCACAAACAGGGCTGACATCCTCGACAAGGCTCTCCTCCGAGCTGGACGTTTCGACCGTCAGATACATGTCGATTTGCCAGATGTGAACGAGCGAAAGGAAATCTTCCATGTGCATCTTCAGCCCGTGAAAATCGATGAGAGTGTAGATGTGGATATGCTTGCTCGACAGACTCCTGGATTCTCAGGAGCCGACATCGCCAATGTGTGCAACGAGGCTGCTCTTATCGCCGCACGTCACGGCAACGAATGGGTCTGCAAACAAGACTTCCTCGATGCCGTTGACCGTATCATCGGTGGCCTGGAGAAGAAGAACAAGGTGATGACTGACGATGAGAAGAGAACCATTGCTTTGCATGAAGCAGGACACGCCACTGTGTCGTGGTTCCTCCAATATGCCAACCCGCTGGTGAAAGTGACCATCGTTCCGCGAGGACAAGCGCTCGGAGCTGCCTGGTATATGCCTGAGGAAAGGCAAATCACCACCAAGGAGCAACTACTCGATGAAATCTGCGCTACACTTGGGGGAAGGGCTGCAGAGGAACTGTGTCTGGGACATATCTCCACTGGCGCTATCAATGACCTCGAGACTGTCACCAAACGGGCCTACGGAATGATAGCTTACGCGGGTATGGGAGAGAAACTGCCTAATCTCTGCTACTACAACAACCAGGAGTACCAGTTCCAAAAACCTTATAGCGAGCATACTGCTGAGCTCATTGACGAGGAGGTGAAGAAACTCATTGCTATTGAGTACGAAAGGGCCAAGAAGGTCATCGCAGAACATAAGGAAGGACATCGTCAACTGGCACAGATATTGATGGACCGGGAGGTCATCTTCGCAGAGGATGTGGAGAATATCTTCGGCAAACGGCCTTGGACTTCGCGAACTGATGAACTGATGGCTGCCAATGCCGCAAGCAAAAATGAAGAACAACAGAAAAGCGATGACGACAGCAATAGCGAGAATGAGACCTCTACCAGCGATACGAATGCTGATATCATACGCCAAAAGGCTATCGACGCTGTCGTGGAAAAGGCCCGTCAAGCTGCTGAACAACAGCAAGACACAAACGACAAAGCATAGAGATTACTGACAATCTGGAATCTCTGGCACAATAAAACCTCAAAAAGAATAAAAGAATGAAAAGCAATTTCGTAGTCAGAACACTCACTGGGTTGATTTTTGTCCTGGTGCTGATCGGAGGCATTCTTTGGAACTGGATGACTTTCGCCATCCTCTTCGCTGTGATTACAGGGATGACCATTTGGGAATTCACCACCATCATCAATCAGAACCTCAACCTGCAGGTCAACCGACTTATCACCACTGTGGCTGGGGTCTACCTCTTTGCCGCTGTCTTCGCCTTCAACCGCGAGATAGCAGGAGCTGAAGTCTTCATCCCATACGTCTTGTCTATCATTTACCTGCCTATCAGTGAGTTGTATTTGCGTTACGAGAAGTCGCTACTCAACTGGGCTTTTGCACTCATGGCCCAGTTATATATCGCCCTTCCTTTCTCTACCATTTGCATTCTCTCTTTCTTTAAGTCATACGAGAACCATACCTACCTTGTCTATTATACACCGATTTTTACACTCTCTGTGTTCATCTTTATTTGGCTCAGCGATTCTGGTGCATACATTGTGGGGTCGAAAATTGGCAAAACCAAACTCTTCCCAAGCATCTCGCCCAAGAAGAGTTGGGAAGGGTCTATTGGAGGCGCCATCTTCGCCATTATAGCTTCACAGCTCATCGCCTTGAATGCTCATAATTTCAGTGAGACGAGTCCATTACTCAACCATCTTGGATGGGCTGGATTAGCCATCGTAGTTGTGATTTTCGGCACTTGGGGCGACCTCGTGGAGTCGATGATCAAAAGGCGTCTTGGCATCAAGGACTCTGGGAACATCTTGCCTGGCCATGGTGGCATGCTCGATCGTTTCGACAGCTCGTTGATGGCTTTCCCCGCTGCTATGGTTTATATCTACACTGTTCGTTGCTTCGCGTAGATGAAGCGGGGCTTTCTGGATTTCACGGTTTTTCTTATATTCTGGGTTCTCCTAAACAAATAGATGAGCGCCGCCTTGGATTCCCAAGACGGCGCTCAGTGTCATTAAAATGTCTTTCAGCATGTTACAGCTGGCTCTCGCTGATGCTGAAGGTGTCGCCGCGGCGAAGGTCGCCGGTACTCAAACCCAGTTTGAGCCAACGTTCGCGCTGCTTGGCGGTACCGTGAGTGAAACTCTCAGGCTGCACATAGCCGCGAGCCTGCTTCTGCAGGTAGTCATCGCCAATCTTAGAGGCACAGTTGAGCGCTTCCTCGATGTCGCCGTCCTCAATCGAACCGAACATCTTGTTGTCGTGGTATGCCCAAACACCTGCGTAGAAGTCGGCCTGTAACTCAATGCGGACACTGATTTTGTTGGCTTTCTCCTGACTGAGCTGCGACATCTGGTTGTGGGCTTTGCCAAGAGTGCCCAACAGGTTCTGCACGTGGTGACCTACCTCATGGGCAATCACGTAAGCATAGGCGAAGTCGCCACCTGCACCCATCTCATTCTTCATTTGGGTGAAGAACGACAAGTCAATGTACAGGCACTGGTCGGCAGAGCAGTAGAAGGGGCCTACCTGTGAGGTGGCACCACCACAACCTGTCTGCACACCTCCCGTGAAAAGCACCATCGTTGGTGGGGTATAGGTTAGGCCATTTGCCTTGAACACCTCTGTCCAGACATCCTCTGTACCAGCGAGCACTTGCTTGGAGAACGTGGCGAATGCCTGTTCTTCAGCAGTGAATTCACGTTCGGAAGTCTGCTCTGTGACTTGTTGCTCTCCCAAGCCCATCGTGCTAATCAGCTCCAGAGGATTCTTTTTCATCAAAAATGATAGAAGCAAAGCCACTACAATGGCTCCGATACCTAGCCCACCGGCTGTCTTCATCCCACCGGCACGGCGGCGGTCGTCCACGTTGGAACTTTCTCTACGTCCGTCTAATCTCATAGTTTGATATGTTTTTTGTTAGTTAATGGTCGGTTTTATCATGCAAAAAAAATAAAAAAGTATGATAAATCAAAATTATTACACTCTTTTTTCTTCTTTTGTGTAATTTTGCAGTGTATTTATCAAATCTCCGACTACCTTCAGAACCTTGCCGGGGCTTTTCTAACCCTGTGCAATTATTCTTCAAATAAGTAATAAAAATGACTGACAACAATATCAACGACATTGTGGGTTGCAGGATGGTGAAATCCAACCGGTGGACCGACGACAGAGGACAATTATTCTTCGCCGAGGGCAACAATGACATCCCTTTCCATATCGAACGGGTGTTTTGGATTACCCATGTACCAGAAGGCAAGAGCCGTGGTGGACATGCCCATAGTACGTGTGCTGAGGTCATTTTTCCTGTTCAAGGTTCATGCGACATAAGGGTCACCGATGGAATACATGAGGCGTTGGTACACCTCGACTGCCCTGAACTTGGCATTCTTATCCCCGCTAATGTCTGGTGCGACCTTCACCATTTCTCCAGCGACTGCATCTTGCTCGTCGCTGCATCCCAGCACTACAATGTCAAAGGATACGTCCATTGCTACGAAGATTTCATGGCCAAAAAACAAGGTACTCCCCAACAATCCCAAGAGCCTTAAAGAATCCTGGAGAATCTAGAGAATCTAGAAAGTCTAGAATATCTAGAATATCTAGAATATCTAGAAAATCCTAGAGAATCCTAGCAATTCCAGCAATTCCTTGACTCTTATAATTTTATATATAGGTCTTCAGTCAGACTGCGGTAGCAATCTGTGTATTCGTTGTCGTCGCCACGGATGAAAAGCCGGTCTTTAACGCATGGGCATACTAAATCGATTTTCCGAAATTCCAATAACGAGCGCTTAGGCGCACTATGCGCATTGTTGTATACGTCAGTTCTTCTGCTTAATTGCAAACCGTTCATGTAGGCCAGACCGATGGCTTCGGTTGCCACAGTGAAGGGGAGTATTAGGCTGATGCAACCTGTCGGTGCCAGCATTCTCGAAGCATGCGCTACTAATTTGCTGAGCGGCAGTGACGATGAATGGCGCGCTGTGTCACGTTCAGCCGAAGGGGAATGCACATCAGCGGCATAAAAAGGTGGATTGCTGATGATGGCGTCGAAGAGTAGGGAAGGATGTTCGCCCTTGTCGGCGGTGTCCATGTCGAGGAAGTCGCCTTCCATCACATCTATCCTGCTGGCAAATGGTGAACGAAGCACATTCTCTCGTGCTTGTTCCACAGCGTTAGGCATGATGTCAATGGCGGTGATATGTAGTTCTGGATTGCGTTGAGCGGCTATCAAGGCAATCAACCCCGTGCCTGTACCGATGTCAATCATCGTATGGCAGCCACTGGTGTCCGCCCAAGCGCCAAGCAACACTCCGTCGAAACCTACTTTCATCCCGCATTTGTCGTGCCAGACTTCAAACTGCTTGAATGTGAATTTTTCTGACGCCATCAATCTCGCTTTTGATATTCAACGCAAATATATGACTTTTCATCGCTTTTCCATCGGTTTTTCGGGACAGAATCATCAATTATCATCTACAAAACATTTTTTTTGTTAAAATACTGACAAAAATTACTTTCTTATCAATAAAAGTCTGTAAATTTGTCAGAAATTTAGGCTTATGAACACTTCGGATCTTCAAAACATAAAAAATCGCTATGGAGTTATCGGGCGGGCACCCGAGCTTGACCGTGCACTTGATGTAGCCATACAGGTAGCACCAACCGACCTGTCTGTACTCATCTTCGGTGAGAGCGGAGTAGGTAAGGAAATTATACCCAAAATCATACACGACAACAGCTCAAGAAAACATAAGAATTTCTTTGCAATCAACTGTGGAAGCATTCCGGAAGGCACCATCGACTCAGAACTTTTCGGTCATGAGAAGGGAGCATTCACAGGGGCGATGGGTGAAAGAGAAGGTTATTTCGGTACTGCTAATGGAGGAACACTCTTTCTTGATGAGGTGGGCGAACTTCCTCTTGCCACCCAGGCGCGATTGCTCCGTGTGCTGGAAACGGGTGAGTACATACGCGTGGGTTCCAGTCAGGTAAGAAAAACAGACGTGAGGATTGTTGCGGCCACCAACGTCAATCTGCACAACGCCATTAAGGAAAGGCGCTTCCGCGAAGACCTCTTTTATCGTCTCAACACCATACCTATCATCATGCCACCTCTCAGGGAGAGGGGAGAAGATGTTGTGTTGCTCTTCAGAAAGTTCGCTGCCGATATCTCGCAGAAGTACGGTATGCCTGCTATCAGACTCACCGACGATGCCAAGCAACTGCTCATGCAGTATTCCTGGCCTGGGAATATTCGACAACTCAAGAACCTCACCGAACAGATTTCCATCATCACACAGGAACGCGTAATCACACGCGACATTCTCTTGCAGTACATCACACCCGACGAACAACAAGGTGGGCTGGTTCTCGCCAATCCAAGCGGCTCACATACCTATGAGAACGAAAGGGGAATTATATACCAGTTGCTCTTCGACCTCAGAAAAGATGTAGCAGCGCTGAAACAGATGTTTAATGAGTCGAAAAGCCAAAGTGCAAGTACTGAGAAACTCAGGGCTGAGGCTGGGCATTCGGGAGGCAATTTCTTTGACCAAGGATACCCCACCACTATCAGAGTGCACGACGCACCTCAAGACGACGTTAAATACAGCATCATCACCAACTCACGCCCCAACGACCACCGCATTGATATCGACAATGCCGAAGTGGTGGAAGAGACACCCCTGTCGATGAGGGAATCGGAGAAGCGACAAATCATCCAGGCCCTTGAACGTTGCCATGGCAAACGGAGGAAAGCGGCTGAGCAACTCGACATCAGCGAACGCACGCTATACCGTAAAATCAAGGAATATGGAATCGAAATCTAATCGTTATATTTTCCATAGTTATAACGAAAACAGGGAAAGGCATCATTACGAAAAATATAGTATAAAATGAAGAAAACGCTTATATACACCTTGTTTGCGATGGTCTTGACGGCTTGCTCCGTATCCTATAGCTTCAATGGGTCGTCCATCAACTACGACAAAGTGAAGTCCATCTCCATTGAGTCGTTTCCCATTCGTTCAGCCTACGTCTGGGCTCCTATGGAGGCGATGTTCTACAACGACCTCACCGACGCCTACTCGCACAAAACAAAACTCAGGGTGCTGAAGAAAAACGGAGACCTGCAACTCAGTGGAGAGATTGTGGAGTATTCACAGACCAACAAGTCGGTTGCTGCCGATGGATTCTCTGCACAGACACAACTCAAGATGACGGTCAATGTCCGTTTTGTCAACAACTCCGAACATAAGGAGGACTTCGAGCAGCGATTCTCCGCTACAACTGTCTACGACTCTTCACAACAACTCGTCACTGTTCAGGAGGCTCTCGTGGATGAGATGATTGACGATATCGTCGATCAAATATTCAACGCAACCGTTGCCAACTGGTAACGATTCGGATTGCTTGGGCAATCAGAGTCTTCAGATAATTCTGATCATCAATTTTGAATTGATATTCCTAACAATAAGTCATTGTATATATGATAGATATAGCAGATTTGTTAAAGCATCGCTTTAAATTGAATGAGGACACACTCGGAGAACTTCATCAGCTGGTGGAAAAGTATCCTTACTTCCATACAGCGAGGCTTCTTTATGTGCTCAATCTCTTTATCCTGCACGACAAGCATTTCGGCGAGGAACTGCGCAAGGCGTCCGTCTGTGTGCCCGACCGCTCTGTCCTCTTCAACATGATAGAGGGCATGAACTACAATCTCGCAGAATCTGACAACACACCTATCATGACTGAGGGTGATGAAGGTCGCACTGTCTCTCTCATCGACTCTTTCCTCAACACGACAGTCCAACACGATAAACAGGAGGCTGACAATGACACCAAGCCTTCTCTGCTCGATGCCACTAATGACTATGCTTCCTTCCTCATCCGTCAAGACGAAGAGCAGATAGGGCAGGGAGTGAAGTCGAATGCACCCCAACTCAAGGGACAGGAACTGATTGACAACTTCATTGAGTTGACCAAAGGGCGTCAACGCGTAGAGATACCTGACAACGAACTACCAGAGTTCGAGTCGCCAGAGATTTCAGACAATGATGCGGAGATTTATACCGAAACAATGACCAATATTTACATCAAACAAGGCAGATATTCACAAGCTTTGGAAATATTGAAGAGAATTTGCTTGAATATTCCAAAAAAAAGTGCTTACTTTGCAAATCAAATGAAACTTCTCAAAGTCATCATTGACAGTCAGAAGGAATCTACGGACAAAAACAGCTGAAAAATCTATTAAAATTATATTAATCAAACAAAATGTACACTTTAATTATTGTTCTTATGGTTCTCGCATCAATTCTCTTGTGCGGAATCGTGCTCATTCAAGAATCTAAGGGAGGCGGTCTGGCCTCAGGATTCTCTGCTGGCAACCAGTTCGCCGGTGTTCGTAAAACCACTGATTTCATTGAGAAGGCTACATGGGGACTTGCCCTTTCGCTCGTCATCTTCAGTGTCCTCTCTGTGGCTTTCATTCCAAAAGAAGCTAAGAGCGACACTCTTATCGAGAACATCATGCCTATCAACACTTCCACTAGTGCAGGCAACACACAAGGTTTCTCCGCTGGTAAACCAGCCGCTTCTGACAACGCTCAGAAGGCTCCCGTTGAGGCTGCACCTGCTGAGAACGCTCCCACAGCTCCCGCTGAGAACTAATAAGCCAACGACTTAACCTTGCCACCGCCTCGGCGGTCGGCAGGGAGCCGTCAGGCCATCCATATTACCAAAAAGACAACTCAGGAGCGTTCTTAGACATGATATACTAGAAAATCTAGAGCATCTAGAAAATCTAGAGCATCTATCAACCACTCAATCTAGATGATATCATTCTTCGCGTTTCCGAAAAATCCACATTGTTAACCGATGATAACTTTATCACGACAAATAGAGATTCTCCTGCTGGACCACGACTGTGTGATCCTGCCTGACTTTGGTGCCTTTATCGCCAACCACGCCATAGCGAGGATGTCGGATAAGGGCGACGCGCTCATGCTTCCCCCATATAGGGTGGTGGGCTTCAACCAAGAGGTCAAGTCTAACGACGGACTGCTTGCTCAGGCTTACATGGATGCCTATGATGCCAACTATCCCGATGCCTACCGCCAGATGGAGATGGACATTGAGGACATGGTCGGTGAGCTCGACAGCAAGGGTGAATATGTTTTCAATGGCGTCGGCACACTCTATAAGGACATCGACGGTAAGGTGACATTCTCCCCACTGGAGGCAGGACTGCTTACTCCGTCGCTCTACGGGCTCTATTCTGTTGAGGTGCATGATGTGGAGGAGTTGATTCGTCAGCAAGAGATACGTCTGGCAGTGGAGAACACTGTTACTTCACCTATTCAGACAACTGTCGATTCACAGAAAGTAGCTGCTGCCAAGACCGCTACTTTGAATCCGGAAGAGGATGGCAGGGGCGATATCGTGATTCGCCTGCACCGCCGTTGGGTGGATGTGGCCGTGGCCGCAGTGGCTGCTGTGTTCTTCTTCTTTATCTTCTCATACCCTGCCATGAACACCCCTGGCGCCCCAGAGTCTGTTTCTGCTGGTTCGGTATCTGTGAAACCTGTAAAGAAGGCTGCCGACATGCCTAAGACAGAGCAAAGAGCCAATCTGGCCGAAAGTAGTTCTGCCACAGCCGACACCGAGACAACTTCATCAGCAATGGGCAAGGGGTTCGTGATTGTGTTGGCGAGCAAGGTGTCGGAGAAGAATGCGGAGATGACTGTGAAACTCTTGAAGGACAAAGGGCTCGACCAAGCGCATGTCATCGGCAGTGAGAAGATGCGAAGGGTGGTGTATTCCAACTATCCCACAGAAGAGGAGGCGAACAACGCGCGCAAGCTGCTTCGTACTCAGCACGAGCTTTTCGCCCAGTCATGGATTATGGAACTCCAATAACTTGGAGTTCTTTTTTTCTTCAAAGCCTCAGCGATGAAAAGAGTGAAATGTCCCAAGTGCGACAAATATATTGTGTTTGATGAGACACGATACGCCGACCAACAATCGATCATCTTTGTCTGCCAGCATTGCAAGAAGGAGTTCGGTGTCAGAATCGGCAAAAACCGTTTGCAAGGCATTCACGAGGAGCGACAGCTCGACGAGAACGCCTATAGCCAGCAATATGGCGCCATCGTGGTGGTGGAAAACGCTTTCGCTTTCAAGCAGGTCATTCCGCTCGACCTTGGCGACAATGAGTTTGGACGCTATGTGCAAGGCACCAACATCAACAAACCCATTGACACCAGAGACCCCAGCATCGACACTTTCCATTGCACCATCACCGTCAAACGCAAGAACGACGGCACTCTACAGTATGTGCTCAAGGACGCACCCAGCGATACCGGCACTTTCTATATGAATGAGATTCTCCGCGACAATGACCGTATCGTCATCGAAGAGGGTGCCATCATCACTATCGGAGCCACCACACTCATCCTTCGTGCTGCGCACGCCGAACAACCTGACCATTCCGAACAACCGGGATAATCCGGACAATCCGCAATTTCCGAAGCCCCCGAATCTTTGCCCAATAAGCCTATTAAGCCCATTAGACCCATTAAACTCATAAAATGAAGCACATTAGAAATTTCTGCATCATAGCCCATATCGACCATGGCAAGTCTACACTTGCCGACCGTCTGCTCGAATACACCAAGACCATTCAAATCACAGAGATGCAAATGCTCGACGATATGGATTTGGAACGAGAGCGCGGAATCACCATCAAGAGCCATGCCATACAGATGGAATACGAGTACGAGGGCGAGACCTATATACTTAACCTTATTGATACTCCGGGACACGTCGATTTCTCATACGAGGTATCGCGTTCCATAGCAGCTTGCGAGGGTGCCTTGTTGGTGGTGGATGCCACACAGGGTGTACAGGCCCAGACTATCAGTAACCTTTACATGGCTGTGGACCACAACCTGGAGATTATTCCTGTTGTCAACAAGTGCGATATGCCTAATGCCATGCCTGAGGAGGTGGAGGACGAGATTATCGACTTGATAGGCTGTGACAGGGAGGACATCATACGTGCTTCGGGCAAGACAGGACAAGGCGTTGAGGATATACTGAAAGCCATTGTCGAGCGTATGACTTCACCTAAAGGCGACGAGAACGCTCCTTTGCAAGCGCTGATTTTCGATTCCGTCTTCAACAGTTTCCGTGGCGTTATCGCCTACTTTAAGATTCTCAACGGAAGTATTCACACGGGGCAGCGCGTGCGTTTCATCAACACCGACATGGAATACGATGCCGATGAGATTGGCGTGCTCAAGATGGATATGATTCCCAAGAAAGAACTCAAGGCAGGTAATGTGGGATATATCGTCAGCGGTATTAAGAAAGCTACTGAGGTGAAAGTGGGTGACACCATCACGACTGTGGAGAATCCTTGTGAGGAGGCCATCGCGGGATTCGAGGAGGTAAAACCCATGGTCTTCGCCGGACTATATCCCATCGAGACTGAGGATTACGAGAACTTGCGCGCCTCTTTGGAGAAACTCCAGCTCAACGATGCCTCTATCACATTCCAGCATGAGAGTTCTGTGGCTTTGGGATTTGGTTTCCGTTGTGGATTCCTTGGTTTGCTCCACATGGAGATTGTTCAGGAGCGTCTGGACAGGGAGTTCAATATGAATGTCATCACCACTGTGCCCAATGTGTCGTATATGGTCTATAACAAACAAGGTGAGGCCTCTGAGGTGCACAACCCCTCGGGTATGCCTGACCCCACTTTCATCGACCATATCGAGGAACCTTACATCCGCGCCACTATCATTACACAGGCCGCGTATATAGGACCTATTATCACTTTATGCCTCGACAAGCGCGGTGAACTGGTGAAGCAGACCTTCATCACGGGCAATCGTGTGGAGCTGCTGTTCGATATGCCTTTGGGTGAGATTGTGATAGATTTTTACGACCGTCTCAAGAGCATCTCGCGAGGCTATGCCTCATTTGATTACCACCAGATAGGTTTCCGTCCTTCTAAGCTCATCAAACTCGATGTTCTGCTCAACGGCGAGAGTGTCGATGCATTGTCAACCCTGACTCATGTGGATAATGCTGTGTCGTTGGGAAGGAGAATGTGTGCCCGACTGAAAGAACTGCTGCCACGCCAGCAGTTCGATATCGCCATCCAGGCAGCCATAGGAGGAAAGATTATCGCCCGAGAGACAGTGAAACAGGTGCGAAAGGATGTGCTCGCCAAGTGTTATGGCGGTGATGTCAGCCGTAAGCGTAAACTGTTGGAAAAACAAAAGCGAGGCAAGAAACGCATGAAGCAAATCGGCAACGTGGAAGTGCCACAGAAGGCTTTCCTGGCTGTCCTCAAGCTTGATGGAGATTGATGGGAAATACTTTTACCCTTCAACCTTGAAGACGATGCGGAAATCGCCTTGGTTGTAGGAGGTGCTGGTGATGCGGAATACACCTATTTCTCGAGTGGAGGCTACATGTGTGCCAATGCAAGGGCACATGTCGTAGTCGCCGATGCGGACGATACGTAGTGTTTCGCTGGCATCATCGGGCAGGCGGTTGAGTTTGATGCCCTCTGGCAGGTGGTCGCGGTTAACAAACTCATAAGTCACAAGAAGGTCCATTGCAATCAACTCGTTCATTTTGCGCTCTATCTCACTTATCTGTTCTTCTGTGGGGCATGAGGGCAGGTCGTAGTTGATTTTACTTTTCTTCCTTTCAATATGCATTTTCTTAGAACGCTCACAACCGAACATCCTTACCATGGTCTGGTTAAGAAGGTGTTCGGCTGTGTGTGCGGGTGGATATTCTTGCTTGTTGTGCGCGTTCAGCACTGGACTGTCGTTTTGTCCCATGATTATTCTTTCTGATTGATGAACGACACCAAACTTCCTTGGTGGTTGATGGACTTGTGGAATTAGGAACTGGAAAAGACGGATTTATATGTGCAGTTTCCCGAAAAGATAGAAGACGGCAATAATTTGCGCCACAAGAATCAGGGGTACACCAATAGTCATCCATTTCTTGTTGAGTTTGTGGCGGAAGAGAAGCATTCCTAACAGAATGCCAATACTTGCTCCGATTAAACTGAACCCGAGGAAAGCCGGTGTCGGTATTTTCCAAGGTGAGTATTTCTTGCGCAATTTGTCGAATGCCACCGAAAACAATCCCAAGAGATTGATGAGGACGAGATAGCAGAGAGTGATAATCATTTTTACAACTTTTTATAAAAGTGCTTTCTTCGATAGTCTTCAGCCTTAACTAAACTCCACCATATAGTCATGGAGAAAGATGTGGCTGTTTATTTCTGATGCAAAATTATAAAAAAACTGCATTATATTTGTACTTATTGTAAATATTTATCTCATTTTGTCCAATAATTCTGCTGAAGGACATTCATAATTGCTGATACCGAGTTCCACCCGCTTCATTTCGTCAAGCCGATGGGTAGGTTCTTCAATATCGTTGGGCAATGGCATTTTTGAGAAAGTCTGAAAGTAGAGTAGGCAAGCGTCTTTCCACCAAATGGCGTCTTTCAGCTGTATGTCGAGTTTTTTCTTGACAGCCTCGGCGCGTTGTGGATCCACTTTGTCCATGGCCTTGTTCCATCTATCCTGCATGTCTCTTACTGTAGTCACTCCTTCTTGATACTTGTGGCAGAGTTCATTCCAGAGCGTCTTTCCGCTGCGCATGGGATGTGACCATGAGGCATGGTGAAACCATAGCAAGTATTTCTCTGGGCAGTTGTTGATGTCGTCGAGTTGTTCGGCCAAGGCCTTGGGGTACTGTGCCACGGCGTTGCTGCCTTTGCTGGTGCGGTCGAAGCCCAGTCCTTGTGCGTCGGCCTTGTGGTAGTAGGATGGCAGCCAGTCGGGACGCGCTCCCCGTATCTCGCACCAAGGCTGAGGACCATAGTGGTGTCCCCAGGCGAACTGGTGGTGGAGTCCAAGAGGCATCATGTAGTTGACCACCGCTTCACGACTTTCCATCATCAGGTCGACGATGTTGTTGACGGCTGTGGCATCGTGGGTGAAAGTCTGCAACACCCATTCCTTGGCGATTTTGGTGGGTCCCAGCGCAGGATTCCATGCCATTCGTCCAAAAGCGTACCAGTTTGCTTGTGCAAAGTCACTGCCGCACCAGTTGGTGGCGTCACCAATATTGGCTACACCTGCCAATCCCTTGAGTTCAACGCCCTTGATTTCGTTGAAGAACTCCTGCCACATTGTGCCCAGGTAGGCGATGTGGTTGGAATGGCCCAGGTATTCCTGGGTCACTTGCAACTCAGCCATTAGCGGTGTAGAGTCGATGGCTGTGAATAGCGGGCTATAAGGCTCACGAGGCTGGAAGTCGATAGGGCCGTTCTTCACTTGCAGGATGATGTTGTCGCGGAACTGTCCGTCGAGCGGTTTGAACTCTTCGTATGCTTGTTTTGCACGGTCGGCATCAGAAGCGCTATAAACGAACGACCTCCACATCACGATGCCTCCATGAGGCGCGATGGCATCAGCCAGCATATTGGCGCCTTCGCTGTGGCTCCGTCCATAGTCGCCTGGGCCTGGCTGGCCTTCGGAGTTGGCTTTTACGAGGAAGCCTCCGAAGTCGGGTATGGCTTTGTAGATTTCGTCGCATTTGTCTTTCCACCATTTGGCTACGCTCTCATCCAAGGGGTCGGCGGTAGGCAGACCCCCCAACGCCATTGGAGAGGCAAAGTTGACCGACAGATAGACTTTGATGCCATAGGGACGGAAAATGTCGGCAAGTGCTTTCACTTTCTCGATATATGCTGAGCTGAGGATGCTTGGAGAGGCATTGACGTTGTTGATGACGGTGCCGTTGATGCCGATGGAGGCGTTGGCGCGCGCGTATTCTGTGTAGCGAGGTGACAGTGTGCCTGGCAGTTCATCCCACTGCCAGAGTGAGTGACCGGCATAGCCGCGCTCTATGGTTCCGTCAAGGTTGTCCCAATGGTTGAGCAGTCGAAGGGCATAGGCGGGGTTGTCGATGGTCAACGGTGGAAGAGGGTAGCCGCAGGCTTGCATGCGCAGGAGGTGATAACAGCCGTAGAGCAGGCCGTTGCCCGTGCGTGCTTTCACGGTGATTTTGCCGTTTTTGTTCTCTATCTTGAATCCCTCGTCGGTCGTCAGTTCCTTGTCTTTGGCAATGGTCAGGGTTACTGGTGCTCCTTGCCATGCCTGTCTCAGTTCCTCCGCCCCGATGGCGCCGCCCTCTGTCTTGCTCTTGTCCTTAACGATGGCTTCTTGCTGTGTGTTGTTTCTCAACCACAACTTGCTTCCGTCTTCTGCCTGTGCTGAGAGGGTAATCAGACTGAGAAACATGGAAATAACAAATACGAATTTTGTGTTCATAATATCAATATATTCAAATAATTATACAAGTTTGTTAAAGTGTTATTTTGTTCGGTTTGTCCAAGTTGTTATTCTTCTATAAAGAGATTTTGTGAGTTTGGAGATTGAATTCTTTTGCAAATATATTAGTTTTACCACTTATTGCCAACAGACCAAGTAAGGTTTTTTTTCTTTGATGTTACATTCTTTTTGAAAACAAATTGTTATTTTTGCAAGATAGATTTAAAACCAATGGATTATGAAAAGCAAGATGTTGTTCAGGGAGTATATCTGGTTGGTCAACACCATTTGGAAGGCGCGGAAGATTTCGCTCGCCGATATTAATAGCAAGTGGGTGCGTACCAGCATGAGTGATGGCAAGGATTTGTCCCGTACCACTTTCAACCGCCATAAGGATGCCATAGAGGATATTTTCGGCATCTTCATCAAATGCGACGCCTCCGATGGCTACAAATACTATATTCAGAATTCACATGCCTTGCATGAGGACAGCGTGCAGAGTTGGATGTTGTCGACACTGTCGGTGAGCAATGTGATATCGGAAAGCATGTCTTTGCAGGACCGCATCCTTCTGGAGTCGGTGCATACCGCTGACGATTATTTTGACTTGTTGACCGAAGCGATGAAGAAAGGAGTGAGGGTCAAGGTTGTCTATCGTAAGTATGAGGATGCTCCCAAGTCATACTTGTTTGCTCCCTATTGCATCAAACTCTTCAAGCCTCGCTGGTACGTGCTTGGGCAGTTTGAGCGCAAGGCGGAAAAGGATGAGTCGCCCATGCGCCGCACAGGTCTTCCCAAAGGATTCATAGAGTATTTCCGTATGTTCTCTTTCGACCGTATTCAGGAAATAGAGTTGACCGATGAGAAATTTGAAATAGCCCCGGATTTCTCCGCTGAGGAGTATTTCCAGGACTATTATGGAGCGATGGTTATCGACAGTGTGAAGCGTGAGCGTGTGGTGGTTCGTGCTTTCGGGAAGGAACGTTTCTATCTCAACGACCTTCCTCTTCACGAGACGCAGACCATCGTGGGGCAGGGTGACGACTATGTTGATTTCTCAGTGACCTTGCGTCCCACTATGGACTTTTTCTCGCATCTGCTAAGCCGAAGCAGTCAAGTGAAGGTGCTTCAGCCCCAATGGCTGGCCGACAAGATCAAGCAGATGCACATCGACGCCGTAGAGCGGTACAAATAGATTAGGAATCCTAGAAAATCTAGGAAATCCTAGGAAATTCTAGGAAAACCTAGAAAATCTAGAAAATCTAGGAAATCTAGAAAATCCTAGGAAAATCTAGAAAGTCTAGGAAATCTAGAAAAATCCTAGGAAATCTAGAAAGTCTAGAAATCCTAGGATTCTTAGCTTGATGTTTTATCTGACGAAGACCTTGAAGGTCTGTACTTGTCCGTTGTGTTCGATGGCGAGGATATACATACCCTTGACGAGGTTTGCAGGAATGCTGATGGTACCGTCGGACGCTACGGACTGCTCGTTGATGACCACTCCCTGTATACCTACGAGGTGGGCATTGTAGGCGGTGGGGTCTTCATTGCCGAAGTCGAGTTGGAGTTTTTCTCCGCCGCGCAGTGTGCTGGAGAGAATCCTCACGTCCGCGTCTTTCTTTTCTGCCATGATATCCTTAACATCGGTCTCAAAGGCATTGTCCCTGAGGTTTTGCTCATACATGAACCATTTTACATCTGTGGCGGCGATGGCCAAAGCTCCCTCACCGAGCTTGATGCGGTAGTCGAAGTGTTTCTTGCGGAGCGCGTCGCCTGTGTAGATGTAGTCAGTGTTGCAAGGCACACAGAAGATCACGCCATTGGCAGGTGCGTCGCTGGCGGTCCAGTTCAGTACCATAGGTCCGCATTTCACCGGTTGGCTGTAGAAGCAACGTCCGTCTTTGGTGCGGTAGCAGAGTTGGCATCGCATGTTGTCGTCCTCGGGGCGGAATGAAACGGTGGCCGAGTTACCCTCCACGTGTATCGGTATGATGTTTCCTCCGCTCCATCCTGGGTTGGTGAGCGTGTCGGGTGCCATCCATCCCTCGTCGTCGTTGATGGTGCAGCCTTGGTAAGGCGTGAGTTTGAATGGCGCCACATTAATCCAGTATGGCTCAAATTCGGCTTTCACTGTGGTGAGGAAATAATTGTTGATGAGGTTTCGGCATCCTGGTGAGAATCCGCCGAAGTCGAGTGTGGCGAGCTTAGCGCGGTATTGCATGATAAGCATACGCATGGCCTCGTCGCCGATGCCCTCCACTTTTTCCGTGCTGTTGCCAGTAGCGATACCCTCAAGCACGCGTGTGCGGCAGTAACGCCAAATCCATGGGATGGCTCCGTAACCCACAGCCTCGCCAAGGAAGAGCGGGAACACCTCTCCGTACTGAACGCCTCCGATGAGGTTGCGCCATGTGCATACCTGCTGTCCGTTACTGTTGTACATGTTCACGCCCTCAGCCGAAGGACCGCCGAAACTGCCGTCCTGCAACCAGCCTGAGTAGCACTCGATAGGCATGAAAGGACAGATGAGGTTGCCCACGCCTAGCCATCCTGGGGCTCCATACACACCGTCGCGTCGGGAGTTCATGGCCATCTGTAGCCACACGTTGCCGCCCTCGTGGAACCATGCCGACTGCTTCACGCCTTCCATGTCGGCGAAAGTGGCGTGTATGCCTTCATGGACCATTGCCTCACATTGGTAGTCGCAGTCGTTATAGCGTGAACGGGCGTCGTCGCGGAAACGGCTTACAGGGTAGTAGGAAGCCCATACGCAGGGCCAAGAACCGCCGTCATCGGGTGAGGTCTGGCTCTGGTAACCACCTTGTTCTGTTGGAGATGTGTTATCGCGGTTAATGCCAGAACCGAAGACATAGACGAACGATTTGTATCCTTTTCGTGCGTTGATGTCGGGCGGCCATCCCATCACGTCACGGATATAGGCGAAGTCCTCGTCGTATTTCTTCATCATGTTGGTCATGGCGTTCTTATTATTGCCATCAACCTCGGAGTTGAGGTTGTCGCCCCAGTAGACACACCACCAGTCGCCATCCACACGGTTGGCGGCTTTACCGTTGCGCTGTGTGAACTTGTGTACCTTGGTGGGCATGGGGAAACCGTTAGGGTTCTCATCGCGGAAGTCGTAGCTCCACACAGCTGTATGCTCTTTCCAGTCCCAGTTCTCGCCTTGGTTGGTTTGCACATCGACCATGATGGAGTATATCTTAGTCGTTGAGGTGTTGTCGGGTTTGGTGATTCTCACCGTTGCCTTGTAGTCTCCTGCGTCTGTGGGTTCCACGGCGTTGAGCGTGAAGTCTTCCTCACCGTAGTTGCGAAGGCTTTTCCCGTTTGGTCCTCTGACGCTGAACTTGATGGCTTCTCCTTCGTGCAGTGGTCGGAAACCGAAAGTCAGGTTGTCGCCGGCGTTCACCTGAATGAAGTTGACGTATTCAGGTGTTTGGTCGTTGCGCTGCACGTATGGTCGAGCCAGCCAGGTGTCAATCTTGTCGGGCCGGTGTATGACAGAAGGCTCGTCCGATTCCACAGACTGGCTGTCGCCGATGTTGATGTTGAAGGAGTAAACCACGGTGTCGTTGGTGCTGGTGGCGATGAATACCTGTTGCACGAAATGATTGTCGCCTTTCTTGACCATGCCTTGGATGGTGTTGACGTTGAAGGCGTTCTTACCGTTGAACTGTGAGGAGATGACACCTTTCGACTCTACCACTACATTGCCTTCCTCATTGAAGTAATGACCGTAAGGGGTGAGGGTAGTGGCGCGCGTCACTTTTCCCGTGCTTCCTTGGATGGCGCAGAAACGCACAGCTCCACTTGCTAATCCAGCCACGGCATCAGTGTGTAGTTTTGCGTTCAGCACATTGGTGTGGATTTCGCAGACTGTGGGTGTGGTTTGTTCTGCTGTACGGTTGATGGTGAAAGTGTAGGTGGTCCGTGTGTTCTTGGCCTGTACTGACAGGGTGGTGAGCATACAGAGGATGCTCCATGTCAGCGTCTTGGTGGTCGATAGTAAATCTTTTTTCATTTTGTCAGTTATAGTTGTTAGTTTAGCATTATTCTACAAAAGTGACAGCTCATTTGCATCACATTTCCAAATTCGTTGCAAGTTACATTTTTTTTCCTAATTTATCGTATTGCACACTAATTTTTTCAACTATTTTTTTTTTTTTTAGTGGGAGAGGGTGACACATAGCTCTCTTGTTTTCCCAAAAAAGACAATTTGCATAGGCTGCAAATCAACAGAAATGAAAAGGTGTGGTTTTGAATTGGATGAAAAAAGAGAATGAAAATTTTGAAAAGATAGAAAAAAACTATATGTTTGCAGTCTCAAATAGATAATTCTGTTTTTTATTCTAAGCTGTATTGAACAAAATGAATGACAAAGAAGGAACGAAAGAACGATTATTAGCGTTTATTAGTTATTTGAAAATCCGAAAATCAGAGTTTGAACGCAGGTGCCAGTTGTCTAACGGCTACATCAATAGCATTAAGGGAGATATAGGCGTTCAGAAACTGATGAATATGATAAATGTTTTCCCTCAACTCAATCCATATTGGGTGGCAACGGGAAAAGGTGATATGCTGAAGTCTGTATCAGATAGTTTGAGTTTGGACGATGCATCTCATTTAGACGAGAACCTGTACAACTCGTCATCGACTCCTGTGAAAGATGACAAGTATCAGTCGTTGATGAAGATTCTGATTCAGATTCAGAAACGCGAAGAAGAACATTTGGCAAGCATCATGAAGTTGCAGGAAGCCTTGAAACTCAAGGAAGACCAAATCAACCGACTCCTGAATCTGGTGGACAAGCTCAATTATAATCAGTCAACCCCATCGGTAGATTGAGGCATGCATTAGTTTGAGACACGTCCGACTCAGGACACGACTTTTGTAGGAGAGACATAGCGCCCATTCTTCCCATCAAGTTGTTCTCCCCATCCATTTCATTCGACTATAAAACACATTTGTAATATGAACAGACAAATTCTCTTCATTGCGCTATCAGGGATGTTTGCAGCCTCTCATGCGCAAATGGCAACCATTACTTCATCACTATCTCTGACGTCAGTCGACGCTTATGAGTTGGTTTGGAGTGAGGAGTTCAACAAGGATGGTGATGTGGATACAACGGTATGGAACTTCGAGGAGGGGTTTGTGCGCAATCACGAGGACCAATGGTACCGGCAGAATAATGCTTTCTGCAAGGATGGTTGTCTGGTGATTGAGGCCAAGCGCTGCGACATGCTCAACCCTTTGTATGTGGAAGGTGCACGCGACTGGCGTGCTCAGCGTGAACGTGTGAACTACACCTCCGCTTCCATCAACACCCGCGGCAAGTACAGTTTCCTCTACGGTCGTCTGGAGGTTCGTGCCGCCATCCCCGTTGCGGGTGGTGCATGGCCTGCCATCTGGACTTTAGGGAGCGGAATGCCCTGGCCTTCATGCGGTGAGATTGACGTGATGGAATACTACCGTGTCAACGGTGTGCCGCATATTCTCGCCAATGCCGCCTGGGGTGACGACCGTCCTTCCCATGCCGTATGGAACAGCAAGCGTATCCCCTTTCAGCATTTCCTTGACAAGGACTCACAATGGGCTGACAAGTTCCATGTGTGGCGCATGGACTGGGATGAGAAGGAAATCGCCTTATATCTCGATGACGAACTGCTCAATCTCATCCCCATGGAGAGTGTTCGCAATGGCCGTATCGGCAAGGAGTTGAATCCTTTCAACTATCCTCAGTACATCCTGCTTAACCTCGCTTTGGGCGGAGACAATGGAGGCACCATCGATGATGATGCCTTCCCCATGTATTATTTTGTGGATTATGTGAGAGTCTATCAGAAGAGATAGCGCAGGGTTCGATATTTCCGGATGATTCGGAACAATTTGAATACTCGGATTATTCCAATTTACTTATAGAATTCTTTTTTTCCGGCAGAAAGGGTGTTTTTCATCAGGGAGCAGATGGTCATGGGACCGACGCCACCTGGTACAGGCGAGATGAAACTGCATTTCGGTGCCACCTCGTCGAACTTCACGTCACCACAGAGTCTGAAACCGCTCTTGCGTGTGGCATCTGGCACACGAGTGGTGCCCACATCGATGACCACAGCTCCTTCCTTCACCATGTCGGCAGTGACGAAGTTCGGACTTCCGATGGCGGCGATGATAATATCGGCCTGACGGCATTCCTCCTTGAGTTTGGGTGAATGGCTGTGGCAGACGGTCACCGTTGCGTCGCCTGGATATCTTTTCTGCATCATCAACGATGCCATGGGTTTACCCACGATGTTGCTTCTTCCAAGGATGACGCATTTCTTCCCTCTGGTTTCGATGCCGTATCTGGCAAGGAGGGTAAGTATGCCGTTGGGTGTGGCCGAGATATAACAAGGCAGACCGATGGACATTCTGCCCACATTGATAGGATGGAAACCGTCCACGTCCTTGCGGTAGTCGATGGCCTCAATGACCTTCTGCTCGGCAATGTGCTTGGGCAAAGGCAACTGCACGATGAATCCATCGACATCGTCGTCCTCGTTCAGTTCCTTCACTTTCGCCAGCAGTTCCTCCTCGGTGATGGTGTCTTCAAAACGAATGAGCGAAGATTTGAAGCCACAGGCCTCACAGGCCAGCACTTTGTTTTTCACGTAGGTCTCGCTGCCCCCGTCGTGTCCCACGAGTATGGCTGCAAGGTGTGGTCTTTTACCGCCTTGTGCCACTATTTGTTCCACTTCTGCGGCTATCTCTTTCTTGATTTCGGCCGCTGTGGCCTTACCGTCGATGATTTGCATATCTTTATATGTTCTAAATGGTTATTTCTTGCGTTTCTTACCGCCTCCGAAGCCGCCTCCGAAGCCTCCTCCCATGCGTCCCATCATGGCGGCCATCTTGTTGCCTTGCATCATGCGCATCATCTTGCGCATTTCCTCAAACTGCTTGGTGATGCGGTTCACTTCGTCGATGCTGTTGCCGCTGCCTCGTGCGATGCGTTGCTTGCGGCTCATGTTGATTTCATCAGGATGTGCGCGTTCGTATGGGGTCATAGAACCTATCATGGCCTCGATGCTCTTGAAGGCATTGTTGTCGATGTCGATGTCCTTCATGATTTTGCTCATGCCGGGTATCATGGAAGCCAGGTCCTTGATGTTGCCCATCTTCTTGATTTGGCCAATCTGGTTGAGGAAGTCGTTGTAGTCGAACTTGTTCTTGGCGATTTTTTTCTCCAGTGCCTTGGCTTCCTTCTCGTCGAACTGTTGCTGTGCACGTTCCACGAGCGAGACGATGTCGCCCATGCCGAGGATACGGTCGGCCATACGGTCGGGGTGGAAGACATCAAGCGCGTCCATTTTCTCGCCTGTACCCACAAACTTGATGGGTTTTGTGACGACTGAACGGATGGAGATAGCTGCACCGCCTCGGGTGTCACCGTCGAGTTTGGTCAGTACCACGCCGTCGAAGTCAAGTCTGTCGTTGAATTCCTTGGCGGTGTTGACGGCATCCTGACCCGTCATGGCATCGACTACGAAGAGTGTCTCGTCGGGGTTGATGGCGTTTTTGATGTTGGCAATTTCCTGCATCATCTGTTCATCTACAGCCAGACGTCCGGCGGTATCGACGATGACCACGTCATAGCCCTTGCTTCGGGCTTCGTTGATTCCTCTTTGGGCGATGCCAACGGGGTCTTTCACGTCGGGCTCGGAATAGACGGTCACGCCAACAGACTCACCCACCACTTTCAACTGTTCGATGGCAGCGGGACGATAGACGTCACAAGCCACGAGCATGGGGCGTTTGCCCTGTTTGTTCTTCAGCAGGTTGGCTAGTTTGCCGCTGAAGGTGGTCTTACCCGAACCTTGCAGACCCGACATGAGAATGATGGCAGGGTGGCCCTTGAGGTTAAGTCCTGTGGCTTCTCCGCCCATCAGTGCAGCGAGTTCGTCGTGCACGATTTTCACCATGAGTTGGCTGGGTTTGACTGCAGTCAGTACGTTCTGTCCCAAGGCCTTCTGTTTCACGGTATCGATGAAGGTTTTGGCTGTACGGTAGTTCACGTCGGCTTCAATGAGTGCCTTTCGCACGTCTTTGAGTGTCTCGGCCACATTGATTTCGGTGATTTGGCCTTCACCTTTGAGAATCTTGAAAGATCGCTCAAGTCTTTCACTTAAATTTTCAAACATAGGACATTAGTTGTTTGTGGTGGTTGTTTTTTTCTAGAAACTCTAGATGTTCTAGAAACTCTAGATGTTCTAGAAACTCTAGATGTTCTAGATGTTCTAGATGATTTTTAGATTTTTATTTGTTTTGGCTTTCTTGTAGTTTTGGTTTCTTGTCGGTTTTGATGCCTTGGTAGATGAGGAAGGCAATGATGAACACCACAATCACAATGGCAGTGATGCCGATGATGTGGCTGTAGTGGGAGATGGTTGCGATGAGTTGCTGTTCGTTGACCTGGGTGTGGCAAACCCATCCGATGCCCACAAGGATGATGTTCCAGATGGCAGCTCCGAGGCAGGTGTAGAGAATGAAACTCAGAAGGTTCATTTTAGCCAGTCCTGCGGGTATTGAAATGAGTTGCCTGATGGCTGGTATCATACGTCCGATGAGTGTGGAGATGGCTCCGTGTCGGTCGAAGTATTTTTCTGCTTTCTCCACCTTCTGAGCGTCGATAAGGCACATGTGTCCGAATCGGCTGTTGGCGAAGGCATAGACGATGGGGCGCCCGAGGAAGTAGGATAGGGCATAGTTCACTAGCGCGCCGATGAGTGCGCCGAGTGTGCCGCAGAGCACAATCATTGGCATGGTCATCTCACCGCGTTCGGCGGCGATGTATGCTGCGGGTATCATGACCACTTCTGAGGGAAAAGGAATGAAGGAACTCTCGATGGCCATGAACACGATGATCCAGAAATAGTTGAGGTGATCGAGCGCTCCTCCTGTCAGGTTGACGATAAAATCTTCCATTGCGTTGTTTCTCGCTTGTTTTTTGGTGTCTGTTTTTTTGTTTAAGCGGACGCTTCCGTCGCATCCTTGCATTTAAAGTGCAAATTTAGCACTTTTTTATGATTCAACCATGCTTTTTGGTGAAAAAGAGGTTCTTCGTTTCTTGTTTATGATTGTCCGCTGATTATGTTTATACAAAAACCGTGCCAAAAGCATCGTCATAGCAAAAAAATGCTGATGTCAAATGTTTCTTAGTAAATGTTAAAATGAAGGCATTTATACAGAATCTGAATTTTTATGCACGTGAAAGTGCGGTTTTTGGGTGTTTTTTACGTATATCTATTCAATGTTATATGCAAAAATGTTTCATGGGTATGACATTATATAACATTGACCATTGAGCATTGACCATTGAACATTGACCATTGAGCATTGACCATTGAGCATTGACCATTGAGCATTGACCATTGAGCATTGACCATTGAGTATTGACCATTGAGCTCGGCATAGTGCAAACGAGTTTGCACTATGCCGAGCTCAATCGCATTTTTGACCATAGGCTTTGCCTAAAATGCTCACGCTTGCATTTTGGAGCAATGGACATGATGTGTTAAAGTTATGTGCTAACAGGTAAAAAATATATAAGATAAAAACGAAAAAAATCAGAAAAGTTGTGTTTGTTTCGGAAAATGTGTTTAAATTTGTATTTTATAAGGATGTTGTATATCATTGTCACAGATGTGTGATATTGAGATTTTTGAATAAAGAATGTAATTGATATGATGAAGAGAATATTTTTGTTCATCGCGGCCATAATGTCATTAGGCTATTCGGTTAGTTTGCAAGCCCAGGTGATGAAGGCTGCCGACCTTGAGAAATATGCGAAGGAGAAGTATGGTGAGAAGTGGCTCGATGCAGCCGCCAATCTCGCCAGTGGCTTGACGCTCGACAAGAACCAGAGCCTGACTTACCAGCAGGTCATCGAGGTGCCGGGCAAGAGCAAGCAACAGCTTTATGTTGCGCTCAACTATTGGGTGACCGCCACTTTCAAGGACAAGCAGGCCATCACGCTCAACGACAAGGAAGCGGGTTGCATCATCGTCTCATCCACCATTAAGAACATCGTTGAACATACCGGCACTATCAACAAATACTCTGTCAATATCACGCCTGTTATCCGTCTTGACATCAAGGACGGGAGAATACGCGTCACCTACACCGTTCAGAGCTACGATGTGCTGGCGGATATCTCTGGCGGATGGCTCAGCCCCACCGATAATGGTAAGAAGACGGCTGGCGACTCCAAACGAAAGGAGGACGACAAGACCAACGCTAATCTTTATGATGAGCAGTGGGAAATAGCCAAACACTATCCGTTTGTAGAGAAAGACCCTCAGAAACGTACCTGTGCCAAGGCTCTTGTGATGACCCATGCGTACTCCAACGCCATCATAGACAAAGTGGAGGAGGCCGTGAAGAACGGTCTTGTAGGCAACGACGATGATGACTGGTGATTTTTGAGTTAAGAATTAAGAGTTAAGAATTAAGAGTTAAGAAAGTTAGTTCGAATACTCTATCAAAATACTCTATCAACCATAAATGTTCAAAGTCCTATTTTTAATTAAGTACTTTTGACGCCTTGATTCTGGATTGGATGCACTCATTCGATTGAATAATTATCAATAAACAATTAATACATTAACATTATGGACAAATCAACAACGAATTTCGGGTCGGGGCAAGCCCCGTCTCTACAGTGGTTCTTCGGTTGGATGATGTTGTTCCTCCTGTGGGTTTTACCTTCCTCGATGAAGGCGACTTACGTGGATGACACATGGAACTACTCAGTTTTGTACAATCCGCCCGAGATTATTAACTTGAAACTTGCGCTTTACGACTGTGATGGCGCAGACTGTTGGGTGAAAGACGGTTATGTCTATGTCGAGGTTGATGGAGATAAGAAGACCTTGCTCCATTACAAAGCCGAGAGCGACATCGACAACGATCACAAGTACAACAGGGCGGAGTTCTCCACAGGTGTGGGTGGTAAAGTTCAGATTGTCCGTGGCATCGACTATGGTGACGAGGTGGTTGAAAAGAGCGAGAGGACGATTTCCATCTACCGTCCCAACACGAGGCAATCGTACTTCAATGTGAATGTCAAGTGGTTTATTCCGCTTGAGTACCGTGGCAAGAAGATCAAGGTTACTTTCAGTATCAGGCGTGATGGTAATGCCCGTTACGAAGATAACGTGGATGGAATTGCCTCTCAGGAGTTTCAGATCAGTGAATTGGATCCTCTGGTTTTCCCAGACCTGATGACTCCTATGCTTGCCTACGAGAAGGCCAATGCAGGTAACATCATGGTTCCCTGGATGATCGCCACGGGCAAGGTCAAGAAGGTGACCATGAAGTATCAAGACGAGAAAGGTAATAATCAGACGATGACTCTTGACACTGTGTCGAGTGGTTTCGTCTATCTTCCTTTCGATAAGATTGTTCGTCAGTGTCGCATTGAAGTGGATTATCTCGATACGGAAAAGAAACTCCGCACGTCTAAATCCGATGCGATAGATATCCCCATCTTGCACACAGCCAAGCATTTCAAGGTGGCTTTGCGTGATAATGGTACAGCCTTGCTGACCTGGGATGTGGATTATCCCCAATACAAGGACATCATGTATAGCGACTTGTGGGAGATCCAGCGTTGTATTGGTCCAGATGTCAATGAGAGCAAATGGCAGAACATCGGCCAGGTCACTTACGACAATGATACCACTCAGTATTCATACGAAGATGAGATGCTCTTCTCTGCCTACCAGACCGACTCCATCTACTACCGCATCCGTCGCGCGAGCACAGCGCTATGGGGTTGGAGTTACTCAGTAGGAGCGGTGAAGACCCACCTTGCAGAGCAGTTGTTCCTTCCATTCTTTGACAACGCGACAGTGACGAAGGATGAGGACTGGGGTATCAACGACAAGCACAACGTAACCATATCGTGGGATGTCAGAAACACTCCGATGAAGTCCTACGACCTCGACGGAAACTTCATTATCCGAAGCAGGGAAGACTGGGGCAGATTCGCCCAACTGGTCAACGAAGGAAAGACTTCGTTGGGAGCCGTGATGTATGCCGATGTCAATCTCGGCGACAAGCAAGATATGGTGGGTACATTGACGAACCCCTACCGTGGACATTTCGATGGCAACGGCCACAAACTGACTTTCAAATATGAGTTCGATATCAATGACAATGTCTATGATCAGAACATCGACAACCACCCGATTGCACCTTTCTCATGCGTGGGAAAATATGCTACAATAAAGAATCTCCACACTGCGGGAAGTATCACCACCAACGCCAAATACGCTGGCGGTATCGTTGGTCGTATAGTGTCGGATAGCGATGTGAATTATGACCAAGTTGTCACTTTGGAGAATTGCCGTTCATCGGTCAGCATCAACTCCACGCTCTCTGGTGCAGGTGGCCACGGTGGTATAATCGGTGCAGTGACGAATACCCATGCAGTGACGATTTTGATTACAAACTGTCTTTTCGACGGAGAGTTTATTGGAAAGAACACCTACGCATGGGGTGGTTTCATTGGATATATTCAATATGGAGACGTCATTGCCACATCTTGTCTGTTCGATCCCAAGTCACTGGATGTCAACACACAGGATTGCCGCATCATTTTCCGTAGGGAAAAGGGAGGTGATAAAATAACCAATTTTTATTACACGACATTCTTAGGTTCACAAACTGTGACACAATTAACTATAGATGCCAGTCAGATGACAGCTGACCAACTTGTCGCCAAACTTGGCGGGCGCTGGCAAAATTCCGGCGAGAAGGCTGTGTTGGCCATGACCTCGTTGGACTATGAGAAAGAAACGGAATATACCAGAGAAGGACGTTTCATCATCCGTAACGCCAAAGACTGGCAGAAATTCTGCCAGTTGGTTAACGGTGGTAATACGAAGCTCAATGCCATAATGGCCGATAACATCAACTTGGAATCCACACAGGACCATGTCGGAATCGTAGATAAAGTGACCTACGAAGGCGAATTCGACGGGAATGGCCATACGCTGACCTATGCTTTTGTGAACACCGATTCCAGGTCAACTGCTTGTGCCCCGTTCGAGCAGACAGGCAAAGGATGCTACATCCACGACCTTCATGTGAAAGGCACAATCACTACTGCCGGTACAGGTCCTGCCAGCATTTTCTCCGTAGCTGTGGAAGGCAAGACAACACTGGCCAACATTCTCAGCGATGTGGATGTCACATGCACCACATACACCACATTCAATGAAAGAATCGCAGGTATTGGTGGTAGCACCAACAGTGATTGTGATCTGACCATCCGTGATTGTGCCTTCTACGGTTCATTGAATGGAAAAGATCCCAAAGAAGTTTGTGTCAGTGGTATCTTGGGAATGCTTCACACTTACGCCAAAGCGACGCTTAATAATGTGTATTTCTCTCCTTCATCCGTTAATTTCAATATCATCGACGATAATCGCTCGAGGGTGTTGGTAGGATATGATACAGAAAACAAAGCCACAATCAACAATTGTTACTATGCTGCCGCAGGTGGACTGACTGTTGACGAACAAGCCATAAAGGACAATACAACCTCGCCAGATAACCTCATTCTCCTTCTTGGCGACAAGTGGTCGGTTGTCGATGGCAGGGTTGTTCCCACAGCTTCTGTGAGCAACAGTTTGGACGAATCTGGAGCCGACATCGCCATTTGGGACGAACGCGCCAAAGTCATGCTTCATGCCAATATGATAGCCTCCTCGGGTGAGATTGTTCATACTTATCAGCGTGAGGTGACTCAAGATGAGATCAAAGCTCAGAAGTTGAATCAGCAACTTGTCAACACTTGCGTTGATTATGAGTTCTACCTCACCATTGAGCGCGACCACTCTCCGCTGTACATTGGTTTGAGGAGCCGTCAGGATACCTACAACGTCGGTGTAGTGAAGACAGAGTTTGGGGATGCCTCCAACTATGAGTTCAACCTCAATGGAGAGGTGACGGGCATAACCGCAGAAGAGCAGCAGTCGAGTGTGTTGTTGAAGTGGAAGACCAACAGTCAGCTGGTTGACTACTACCGTGTTCTTCGTCGTGACCTCCTCGACGAAACGGGCAAGGTTGATACACTGGTGACCAATTATCTTCAGACGCAATACACCGACATCACCCCCCAGCCTCAGCACGAGTACAATTATCGTGTGGAGGCGGTTGTGGATTGCGAGGGTCAGCACCTCACCTATGCAGAAACCACAGGCCATTGCGCCTCAACGGGTATGATCCGTGGTTATGTCAGGTTGTCAGATGGAACAGCTATCTCAGGTGCTGAGGTAGTTGCCACGGCCGATCCTGCCTCGAAGATCAAGGATGCAGTAGTAGGTCGCGCCGTGACCGACGAAAATGGTTACTTCGAAATCGCCGGTCTCATCTATCAGATAAAAGGTTCCTACAATATCACCGTCACCCGCAAAGGCAACGAGGGTACCTTCGACGCCCAGTCAGTGGAATTCACTGAGTACAAGAACTTACACAACAACGTTGTCTTCTACTTGAATGAATTCTTCACTTATACAGGCAAGGTGATGTACGACGGTTCCAGCATTCCCGTCTTGGGTGCTCAGTTCAAAATCGACGGACAAATCATCACCAAGAGTTCTGGTCCCGACAAGGGCAAGCCCGTGACCACCAACAATTCCGGTGAGTTCTCGCTCAGCATCCCCAAAGGTCCCCATAGGGTGCAGGTGGTGAAGGAAGGTCATGTTTTCGATAACGATGGCTACCTCATTGACCATGATGCACGAGAAGACGAGGACTCCACTTACTTCAACTTCACGAGCAACGTCTATGATCGTTATCTTTGGGACTTGACCCGTGTGACTCTCCGTGGCCGTGTAGTAGGAGGTTTTGTTCAGGGCAGCAAACCCCTGGGTCACTCTTACTCAGTCAACAACCTCGGGGACAGCATCCGCATCGTCATGGAACTCGAGGGCGACAACTCCTCATGGATAGTCCGCGACCAACGTGACGAGACCATTCACTCCCGCGATTCATTATACGCACATGGTGTGAGCGACACCACGCGTGTCGTGTCGAAGCGATACTCCATCATCGTGTCTCCCGACAACAAGACAGGCGAGTTCCAGGCCCCATTCTATCCAGTGAAGTACAAGGTGACCGATATCTACTGCAACGGCTATGCCACGCTGTTCGAAGCCGGCAAGGTTGGCGAGACTCTCGATCTCTCTGGGAATGTACTTGGCGACACTATCGTCTTCAACCGCATCTACCACAAGCCAGCCACTCTGAACTACGAGCAGTTCACAGGCACCCTTGAAGGCTACTTTGGATTGAAGGAGTATCTGGCTCAGGACAACTTAGGCAATGACACGAAAGTGGAGTTGTGGAACAATGGCAAGTACAGTCTTGGCTATCCTGTCTTCATGGCAGGCAATCCCACCCTTCTCACCCTCTCCGCCCGTGAGGAATACTATTATAATAATGTGGTGAAAGATCAGCCCGACGACATAGTCCTTCTTAGTGGCGGTACGGTGTATTTACACAACGGTCTGATTAGCGCAGAGCATACAGACTCTGTCAAACTCAACGAGGAAGGCAAAGCCTCCTATTTGTTCACACCAGAGAACCTCACCTTCACCCAGGAAGGCGAGAACGCTCTCAAGTCCTTGACATTTACCCTGCTGTATGATGACACCTACTACGACATCAAACCGCTCAAAGGCTATGTTCTGGCCGCTCAGGCCAAGCCACAGGGTAGGAGAGTGATAGCATCCGGTATTCCGCACTTGATTGATGTTCTCCGCGACCCGCCAGGTGGCGAGAGCAGTGCTTACATCGAGTCTGGTTCTAAGTTGAAGTACGGTTATCATTACGACCTGAAGATTGAGGGTGGATTCGATATCACCTTGAAGGAAGGAAAGGGTTCCGACTACTACACAGGCCTTTGGGCAGGTGAGGGTTCTGGAACCGAAGCCGGCAATCTGAACAGCTCTGAGAGCAACCAGCTCTTCAACATGGGATTCATCATTGGTTATAATGGTGGATGGAACTACTCTTACGAATTAGAGACGACCCAGAAGATAGAGACAGCCTCAGGCATCAAGAGCGTGGGTGCAGTTGCCGACCTGTATATAGGTATGACCGACGAGACCGTCATCGAGGATGCCATCGCAGTTCGCGTTGTCCCCGAGTCGATGTACAAACTCCTGGTTCCCGCCACAGGGAATACTTTCCAGCATGGCGGAAAGGAATTTGAAGTTAAACTGGGTACGGTGAAGGTGCTTGCTGAAGGTGTTGGTTCCGACGGCAAGAAGGTTTATCTCATCCGCGACGAAGTGCTCAAGGCAACTCCCCGTGTCAGCACGACTTTCGCCCACTCCGAGGGCTATATAGAGAATGAGCTCCTTCCTCAGTTGCTTCGGATCAGGGAATCGATGATTTTGCCTAAGGGTACCACCGACGCAGAGGCCCAAGCCCAGGCCGACCTGCGCAACTACCCTGTTTATGTGAGCAAGGTGACAACCGATGACCCAGGTTACGCCCAAACCGATGAGAATGGTAATTACAACTATGTGCAGTTTGTTCCTTCAAGCAGCACCGCAGTATGGCCAGACTCCATCGCCGCCCTGAACAACCAGATTGTGACCTGGATTGGTTTCCTCGCAGTCAATGAGGAGGAGAAAATCAACGTCAGCGCCAGCGACAAAGTCAAGACCTTCAGTTTTGACGGCAGTGCCAAAGTGGAATATGGCGAGAGTTTCTCCTTCGGAGTGGAGAAAGAACGCTACATGAAACTTCCTTTCATCAACACACCTGCTACCATTCTTGGCGACGACTTCTTCGGTGCTTTGACCAAGAATGTCTCTGAGAAAAAAGGTGGAGATGATAAAGCTAAGGAAAATATTTGGACGAACGAGGTGGAATTCAGTGTTGCAGGTCAGAAGTTGCAACTGGTCTTCAAGCCCATTATCACTTTTGAACTCAATCAGAACAACACCATGGGTGAGGAGAACAGCAAGAAGACAGGTTTCACCTTGTCATGCGACCGCCAGTCTTATATCACGGTTGATGTTTATCGTTCTCGTGTCGATTTGAGCAACTACGAGGAGAAGATCAAGAACGGCGACCTGGATGTCATCTACAAATACTCCGAGGAAACGAAGAATGAGATTCGTGAAGGTCTTCCCACGTTCATGCCTTACAACGCCAAGTCCTACAGTAACTTTATCTTCCGCACCCGCGGTGGCGCGACCAAGAAGCCCTACGAGGACGAGCGTCTTACAGAATATTACAATGTTGGTCAGGTGCTCGATGCCAAGACTATTCCTATCGACAACCTGCGGATATGGACCGAGCAGGCCACAGTGAGCAATGTTCCTTACGGCGAGCCAGCCAAGTTCATTGTCCACCTGTCGAATGAGAGCGAGGTGCCCAACTTTACCTCTCCTGTGTTCAAGTTATGCCGTCTCGACAACGACGAGAACAGCAAGGGTGCGAAGATATATGTCGATGGTGTACCTCTCACCCCTGATGGCATTACCGTTATGCTTGAGGCCAACAAGGTAGTTGACAAACTCGTGGAGGTATATGCAGGAACAGACTTCGATTACGACGAGCTGACGCTTAGTTTCTGGGATCCCGATGACCCCGACCGTTTCTGGATGCAAAACCTCTCCGCCCACTTCCTCCCGTCAGCAGGGAAGATCAACATCGACTCTCCCGACGACAAATGGGTGCTCAACACCGAGTCTCCTTACAACAAGGACAAGCAAAGCTACTATATGCCCGTTCGCATCAACGGCTTTGATGTGAACGCCCGCGGCTTCGACCATATCGAACTGCAGTACAAACTGTCCACCGAGGGCGACAAGTCTTGGGTGAATGTATGCTCCTACTATAAGAGTGACTCTCTCATGCAACTCGCTTCAGGTGAGCGCAAACTTATCAAGAACGACGGTTACATAGATGACGCCATCTTCTATGGTGAGAAAGACCCAGTGGAGCAGTACTACGATATCCGCGCAGTGGTTTATTGCCGTCATGCCGGTGGCTTCATCACCACCGACTCGAAGGTGATCAGCGGTGTGAAAGACACGCGCATACCTGTACCGTTCGGCACACCTAAGCCTGTGAGCGGCATCCTCGACATCGGCGACGACATCATTATCTCGTTCTCCGAGCCGATAGCTGGCAACTACCTCACCGAGGTGAACAACTTCGAGGTGCTGGGTACCACCAACTCCACCAACATCGCGCTTTCCACAGCTTTGAGGTTCACGGGCAACAGTTTTGCTTACAGTCAAGCCGACCGTAACCTCGTAGGCAAGAGTTTCACCTTCGATATGATGCTCAACCCCGATCATAACGGAAAGGCGATGACTCTGCTGACCCACGGCAACTATCTCAACCATATGACCCTTGGATTGACAGCCGACCGCCGTCTCACAGCCACAATTCAAGACCTTACAGCCACCAGCGACCAGGCTATTGATTTCAAAGGACTGAATCAAGTGGTCTATAGTTTCGAACTCACAGACGACATGAAGACCATCGTCAGATTCTACGATGGTTCTACCCTCATCGGTGAGAAGACCCTCGACTGTGTTTACCAGGGTTATGGCAATATATTCCTTGGTGGTAGTATTTTCGACTACATAGATGAGCATGGCAATAAAGCTGATGATGCTCCTGAGGATTACCAAGGCACAATGCTTGAGATGCGTTTGTGGAACACTGCATTGAGTGAAGCCTTCATCTCTAAGTATTCACAGAAGGTACTTACTGGTTACGAACTTCATTTGATTGATAACTATGCGTTGAACGAAGGTACTGGCATCTACAGTTACGACAAGGCAGTCGGAGGCAATGACATGATTTTGGTTGGTACATCATGGGTTGTACCCGGGGGTATCAGTCTGAAGCTTGATGGCGAGAAGGGTGCCAAACTGGCATCGAAGTTCTTCAACCGTCAAGATTTCGAGGACTACACCCTGATGTTCTGGTTCAATACGGCTGATTATAATGGTACACTCATGTCCAACGGTCTTGGACAGGACGAGCCCAACAACGGCAATCACTTCAACATCGGTTTGAAAGATGGAGAGCTGTTCTTCCGTAGTGCAGGCAAGGAGTATTTTACCGGCACCAGCGTATGTGATGGAATATGGCATCATTTCGCCATGACCATCAACCGCTCGCGCAATGTGGGTAACATCTATATCGACCAGACCCTCAAGACCACCTTCCCGACCGAAGGTTTGGGAGGCATCTCAGGAGAGGATCTCGCAGTAGGTGCAACATACACCGACATGAAGACAGTGACCGCTCCTTTGTCGGGCAACATCGACGAAATCGCGATGTACGAGATGGTGTTGCCTCCCAGCCTCATTGATACTTACGCTAAATCCACGCCATCGGGTACGGAGATGGGTACTCTGGTCTATCTGCCGTTTAGCAGTTCGACAGTCTTGAAGGACAACCATATTCAATTGGTTCCTTCAGGTATCAGTCTCCGCCGCTACAAGGAGGGCCAATCGATTTCCGAGACACGCCGCGACACGATTGTCGATCAAAGCATTGCATACGCCTTGGGCGATAAGGAGAATTACGCGAGGATGCGTGAGAAGACGAATCTGGAACACCTTGAGTTCAGTTACGTGGTCGATAATCAAGACCTCTTGCTCAACCTCGACGTTCCCGATGCCGAAATCGAGAAGACCAATGTCTATATCACGGTGAAGGATGTGGCCGACCTTAATGGTAATCTCACAGCCAGTCCTGTGCTCCTCAATCTCTACGTTTATCGTAACCCTCTGCGTTGGGATGTCAAACGTTTGAATATCACCACGCATTATGGTAACGAAACTACAGTGGAAGTGAAACTGAAGAACCTCGGTGGCAAGAAGCAGAACTACACGATGGAAGGTCTGCCGATTTGGATTACCGCATCTAAGAGCGCAGGAGTCATCGACGCCCTTGATGAGGAGAGCATCATGCTTACCATCTCGCCTTACATCAATATCGGTGATTACGACGAGAAGATTTATGTGAAGGGAGAGAACGGCATGTCGGAGCCTCTGCCTATTAAAATCACCGTGCGTGGTGATGAACCGCAATGGGTAGTGAGTGATGCCCTGAAGGAACGTAACATCTCGATGAACATGGTGGCTCGCGTCTATCTCGACGAACATTTAACCAGTGATCCTGCCGATATCCTTGCGGTATTTGGAGAGGGACACCAGTTGCTCGGTGTGACCCACATCGATGTGGATCAGACAGCCAATGCCAACGAAGCCTTGGCGTTCGTCACCATCTACAACATGGAGGATAAACCGGTACCATTGAGTTTCGAGTTCTTCAATGCTTCGACAGGAAAGATTCATGAGCTTGAACCTGATGTGAAGATTTATCCTGATGGCATCAAGTTCAAAGCCAACACCATCCTTGGCACCAGTGCCAATCCAGTCATGCTCTATGAGGACTATGATGAGGTTCAGACGCTCCACATGAAGAAGGGATGGAACTGGCTTTCGTTCTATGTGATGCCAGAAAAACAGACCGTTTCTGATTTGCTATATGACGCTGCCGAATGGTTGGTAGGTGATGGATTCGAAGTCATCACGAGCAAGGGCAAGCCTTATCAGTACTCATACAAGAGCAAGAAGTCTTCCGACCCGAACCGTGACATTTACTTCTGGGATCATGGCAGCGACAGCATTTCCATCGACCCAACGCTGATGTACCGCTTCTACTCGGTGAATGATAAGACGGCCTATCTCTCAGGTACCCAATGGATCGCTGGTATAAAAGTGAAACATGGATGGAACCGTGTCGGCTTTATGTCGTCCATCAACCTGCCGTTGTCTGTAGCCCTTTCGGACTATACAGACTTCGCTTCCGACGGCGATATCATCAAGTCGCAAGACGAGTTTGCCGTACTGAATGTGATAGGTGAGAACAGGATATGGAAGGGTACACTCAAGTACCTGAATACAGGATGTGGCTATATGATCAAGCGCAATGCCACGGACGAACGCACCTTCTATTATCCTTTTTATGGTTCATTGTCTCGCTACTCTGGCACCACGACACCTACCCGTGCCGCAGCCACACCACCACTCTTCTCCAACAACACAGCCAGCAACATGAATGTAATAGCCGTGACTGAGGGCGTGGAACTTCAGGAGGGTGACCGCCTGGTAGCCTACCATGGCGCAGACATCTGTGGTATCGCCGAAGCCGATGAAGACGGCCTCTTCTTCCTCACAGTAGGTGAGGCAGAGAACAGTGCAGCCGAGGATGTTCAGTTCACCATCGAACGCGACGGTGAGACAGTTGCCATCACGCCGAAGACGATGAAATATACGGCCGACGCGCTGCATGGCAGCATCAACGAGCCAACCGTTATCCGCTTCATTGAAGCAGGACGCTTTGCCGACGGCGAGTGGTACACCATCCAGGGTATCCGTCTGCCAGCACGTCCTACTGAGAAGGGAGTGTATATCTTCAACGGCAACAAGGTGCTTGTGAAATGACAGGATGATGTGGAGGCGGGAAACGCCCGCCTCCGCATCCCTTTCATTCATCCGAGATAAGCCTATTCAACCCATTAGACTTCAAGAACAAATAAAACCCATCATAATGAAAAGATTCGAATATCTTCAACTCGTTGATAGGAAGACATGGCTGAACGCTTTCCTTATCAACCACGCAAAATTAGTGATACTCCTATCGGTCGCTACTTTTTTCTGGGCATGTGGCAGCGATGACGACGATGCACAACCGACTGACCCGAAGGATAAGAGTGAATTGCTGACGCCAGGCAATGCAGTTCGCCCGACATGGAATGAACCCGATTATCATTCTTTTGAACTCACCATGGCCGTGCAATTCCGTTTGCAGGAAGTACTCGAGGGCTACGTAAGCGAAAATGACCTCCTCTGCGCTATCATCAACGATGAAGTGCGTGCGGTCAGCAACCCAGAGAACAGCGAGGGACAGATTTACTTCCCCTTGGTAATTGCAGCCAATACCAATGACTCTATGGTGAGCATCGCATACTATTGCGACCAACTCAAACGTATCTATTCCATCGACAGTTGGCACCAATTCGACCCCAGTCTGCCACCGCTCAACAACGAACAACCCTATCTACTTGAATTTATCCCAACAGAACAACAAGAATAATGAAAAAGACTTTTTTTGCATTGTGTGCCTTCATGCTCACTGGCATGACCATGGCTCAGAATCCCTCTGCTATTCCTATTAGTGACTTACAAGGCCTTAAGGACATGGCATTAACAGGTCATTACATTTTGACAGAAGACATCACCCTTGATGGTGATTGGGTGCCTCTTGGAACTCCTCCTTCAGGTACATCTGATACCGATCTTGATAATTATTCCTTCAATGGCACATTCGACGGCCAAGGACACACCATCAAAGGACTGACTTTCAAAATTTCGGATCCAGATGCCATTTACATGGGACTCTTTGGTAGAATAGGTTCTGAGGGGGTTGTGGAGAATCTTAATGTTGATAATTCTGATTATTCTGATGATTCTGATGATTCATCCTTTGGAATATATGCAGCTGCCGGTGATGTAAATGGCACTCGCAACATTGGAACCATAGCGGGTGTGAACCATGGCAAGATTATTAATTGCAGAAGCAATGTAAATGTGTATTGTCATACAGGTTCGATAGATGGTGGTGGCATTGCAGGTGAGAACAAGGGCCTGATCAAAAACTGTGTTTATTATGGAGGCGAAATTTGTCGCAATGATTATACTGATATGAAAATAGGTGGCATTGTCGGTTCTAACGAAACGGATGGCATACTCCAGAACTGTTTTTTCCAGGCCACTTTGCAAGGTTCATACGATTCTCCACTCTATGGACAATCACGTGGTGACATTTACGATTGTGCCTATCATTATGGCAATGCTAATTCAGGGGGTGTTAAGCTTGAAGGACGCACATTCTATAAGGTTGACCGTAATTGGAATACCCTCTGCCTGCCGTTTGATGTCACCATCCAAGGGTCAGTGTTTTCCGATGCTATTGTTATGGAATTGGATACTGATTCTGAAGGCTATGCCCATCCTACGGGTATTGTTGAAGGTGAAGATGAAGCTGGCGAACCCATCAATACTCTCTATTTGAACTTCAAGGCTGCCGATCGCATTATTGCTGGCAAGCCTTATCTCGTCAGATGGAATAATCCTGATGAGACAAACGAGCTTGTTGACCCCAGTTTTCCTGGTGCTGACCTCGCAGATATGTTATTGTGGGGTGAAACCCCAAAAGGTGTTACTAGCGCTGATGGCAACGTGACTTTTATGGGCACTTACTTTTCCAAGGACATAGAGGAGACGGGTGGAGACAATACTGTTCTCTTCCTCAAGGCTGACGCAATCGGTGGCTTTACCAACACCCTTTATTATCCCGATGCCCCCATGAGCATCAATTCCCTCCGTGCTTACTTCCAGCTCAATAATGGCTATGTAGGAGGCATCTATATGCAAGGCGGTGGCAGTAGTATCAACGTATTCAACCTCAATTTCGGTGAAGGCTCCACAGGACTGAAGAAGGTGGAACTGAACATACCTTCTGATTCTGAAGAAGTTTACGACTTGAGTGGCCGCCGTGTGGATAACGAGAACTTGCGCCCAGGCATTTACATCAAGAATGGCAAGAAGTATTTGATTCGGAAATAACAAACTTAAAAATCTATTATTAGCAAACCTATTATTAACCAATGAAAAAGTGTATGATTGTTATCGCCGCTATGGCGATGTTGATGTTGACGGGTTGCAGACAAACCCAGGAGAACAAGACGAAGGCTGCCGACAACGGCATTGCCTGGTATGAGAACGACTCTGCCCTCCAGGCTGACCTTACAGCGGCTATTGAAGACGCCAAGGTCATCGACAGTGTGGAAGTGGTCAACGACCTGACACCTGTCAAGAAAGACTATCCAGGTGAGGAGTGGGCTAATTTCGATGGCCGCGACATGGTGTTGGTTGTCACCCTTGTCGATTCTAGCCGCCTGCAGCGTTTCTTCTCTGGCGAGGGTGTCTATCGCATCGACCGTGAGATGGGTACATGGGTGTCGCTTCCTGTTGACTGGGTGAACCGCAGCGCCGCCTTCGAGGGCCTCGACAGTGTGGCAGCCCACATGCGTCTGATTCAGATGTACGGACTCGACCCCACTTGCGACTACGACATCATGGTCAGCTTCTATGCCGACCCGGCTACGATGTTCCGTCCAACACCTGACCCCGACATCACCACTACTACGGCTACGACTGAGTTCCCCAAGCATGTGGATGAGAACTTCAAGATTGGCGAGACCAACTTCCGCGAGTGGTACCGCTACAGCGTGGAGGCCGCCTACGAGGACGACAGCCCACTGCCTTGGACCCGTTTGGGTTACACTTACGACTGGCATAACGGTGCCGACCACAGAGGTGTTTCGGAGTACATCGTAGGCCATCAGTCACTCATCAAGGTGAAGGGCTACGAAACAGCCTGGCAGTTCGTCAAGAACCTCTCCAAGTAATAGTAAGGAACATTCGAACGACTTTCGCACAATGAAAAACCGTGGGTGCACTGCAGTAGCGCACCCATGGTTTTTATTTGATGTTTGGAAATTGAATGATTTCCAAACACTACAATTTTGAGTCCCCGAATTGCTGTTGCAGTTGAGGTGGTAGGTCGCGCACATGTATGTCGCGCTGTGGGAACGGAATCTCGATGTTGTTCTCATTGAGGGTTTTGTAGATGCACTCGCGCACTCTCCACAGCCAGTCAATCTCGTCCTTTACGAGCATCCAGAACAGCACCACCATGTCCACAGAACTGTCGCCGAACTGCTTCATGACCACTTTCACCCCGTAATTCTGTCTGATTAGCGGGTCGCCCTTCCTGTCCTTCTCGTTGATGAGCAAGTCGGTGATGGCCTTGGTCAGCAAGTCTCTCACCAGGGGCACGTTCGTGCCGTATGAAACGCCGATGGGCACATATACCTTCTCGTACTTGTCGCTCTTGGTCAGGTTCTGGAAGTTCTTGGTAAAGAGCTGGCTGTTGGGGAAGGAGATGACGGCACCGTCGAAGGTGTGCACCTGGGTGCTTTGGTAGGTGATGCTCTCCACGGTTCCTCGTGTGCCCTCGCACTGGATGACGTCGCCCACACGGATGCGTCCCGTCATCAGCGACATACCGTAGAAGAAGTTCTCCAGCAAGTCCTTCATGGCGAAACCTACACCGGTGGAGAGGCCTGCGGTGATGATGGCGATGCCCGACTGGTTGACCTTGAGCAATGTCATGGCGACGATGACATACACAGCCCATACACCGATGGCGATGAGGTTGCGTCCAAGGGTCGTCTGCACCTTGCTCTCACGGCTGCGACGACGGTCGTGGTCGAGATAAAGGTATTTCAGCAAGTAGTGGATGTACTTGAACACAAAGAAGAGGCAGACGACGAGGAGGATGGTCTGGAACGAGGCGGTGGCCAGATTACGTGCTTCAAGGAATGGCTTGGTCAGTGTTTGGGTGACCCAGTTCGAGAAGTCGAACACCTCGGCTGCCAGCAACAAGGAGAAGGGGATGGAGAGCACGATGAGGATGGGGGAGAGACACTTCGTGAGGAAATCAAAGAGCCATGTCTGACGAATGTTGTATCCTTTCTGATTGTCTGCTGCATTGGACTCGTTGAGGGTCAATTTATTATCATGATAATCTTTGTCTGATATGATATCGAGGATGTCAAAGAATGAAATGAAGAATTTATGGCGAGGTTTCTGTTCGCCGGAGTTGGCGTCGCCGACATTCGCGGTTTTATTTTTCAGATAGCCTTGTTCTATAATCTCGAAGATGTCGGAGATAGCGGTGAACGTCTGGATGAAGGTAAGCATGAAGAGCCACCAGATGAGCACCTGCACAGCCATGAGCACAAATCCCATCCACGACATGACGGATGCCACCACCATGATGATGGCTGATACCCAGGAGCAGATATAGTCATAGCGAGGCAAGTTTTTCACATTGTGGAACAAGGCGATGAGTTGCCATAACGTGGTGGAGATGATGATGGGCGTGAAGATGAGGTTCACGATTTCGTTAGGCACAAAGAGGATGCGGGTGATGATGATGATGAATCCAATGGTTAGAATGGGGGTATAAAGGCGGAAAGCATTGCGGATATAGTCGCCCCTGACCCTGACGATGAGCGAGATGAGGATAGCGGCCACCAGCCAGTGGTACTCGATGAGCAGTCCTGAGGCCATGATGAAGAAATTGTGGTCGGCAAAACGCCGGATAATCATCACGACGATGGCGAAGGTGGCGGCGGCAAAAGCCTGGATGAGCGATATGCGTTTCTTCTTGAATTCATCTTTGACCCTTATCCTCTTGGGAATGAAGAACCGGATGACCAAGGCGCTGATGATGCTGGCGATGATAAGCCACGAAATGAGGAAGGAGAAGAGGAAAAAGTAGATGGGACCGTTCCATTGTGACTTGATGTTTTTGTGTCGCACATACTTCATTTCTATGGTGTTGCGTGCATTCTGGTATTGGTATTTCCACATCGACACTATCTGTGGATAGGAATAGTCGCCATTGCGGAAGATATCGTTTTTGATGCTCTGGTAGCGTTTCTTGGCATAGTCGTTCATCTTGGCGAGCCGCTCTTTGGTGTTGTCGTAGCGTTTCTCTGCCTCCACCATATTGGCTTTCTGCATGATGCAGATGTCGAGGATGGCTCTGGCGGTGCGCAGGCATTCGTTACGGTCGGCCTTCTGGACATCAGTCTCGAGGATGAACTCGGGGATGTTCTCAAGGCTGGAGATAAGCTCCTTGTAGCGCTCGATGTCGGAGTCCAGATTGGTTTCGAACTTCGTGAAAGGCCTCGTCAGTTCGTTGAAGTTTCGGTAGAGTTCCATGGCCTCGCTGCAGGCGTAGGTGATGTCGAACACATAGTCGCGTTTCTGGCTGTAGAGCATCAGCGCGATTTGGCTGCTCGTCTTGGCTGATTCAGCCACGCGGTGGTTCATCATCTGCGCGTTGTTGCGGAAACGTTCCTCTTGTTCGAGTTTGTCATCGTAGTTCTTCTGCAGTTCCACTCGCAGGTTGGCCAATGTCTGCGGCAAGTCCTTTTCCTTGAGCACCGCTTTCAGACTGACGCTGTAGAGGGTCAGCAGAATCAGCGACAATATGAGCTTCTTTACCATGATTATCGTGTTTTTAAATGATTTACTGTGCAAAATTAATTCTTTATCTCCGATTATTGAGTATGATTAAAAATCTTTTGCTAAATTCGCATAAGAATTCAACAATTTAAACGATGAGAATCATTGCAGACAGTGGCAGCACCAAGACTGCCTGGGCACTGATTGACGGTGCCACCATTGAATTTGCGGAAGGTCAGGGCATCAATCCCTTTCATCTCAGTGAGGATGAGATTATCGGCATATTGCAAACCGACCTTCTTCCCATTGTCGGCGACAGGAAAGTGGAAAAGGTGTGGTTCTTTGGTGCAGGATGCACTGCGGAGAAAATCCCTGTCATGGCAAACTGCCTCCTGAAATCAATTGCCGGCGAGTGCGACATCACTGTAGGTAGTGATATGCTCGGCGCGGCCAAGGCTTTGTGTGGCGACCAACCAGGAGTGGTGTGCATTTTGGGTACAGGAGCCAACTCCTGCTACTATGACGGGGAGAAGATTACCGACAATGTGCCGCCTCTGGGTTATATCCTCGGTGATGAGGGCAGTGGGGCCTATATCGGCAAACGGCTCGTGGGGGATATGTTCAAGCGTCAGTTCTCTGCTGAGCTCTACGACCTTTTTGTTAAGGAAACGGGTTTGACTGCGGTGTCTGTGGTGGAGAAAGTCTACCGGCAGCCCTTGCCCAACCGTTTTCTCGCTTCGTTGACCACTTTCTGCTCAGCCCATAGGGAGCATCCCCAGATGAAGGCTTTCCTGGTGGATTGCTTCAGTGAGTTTGTCCGTAGGAACGTGGTGAGATACAGCCAACTGAGTAGAGGCGACAGCGTGAGTTTTGTCGGGTCAGTCGCATTGTACTTCCGTGAGGAGATTGAGGAGGCACTGCAACGTCACGGCTACGAGATGGGTAAGGTGCTGAGGTCGCCCATTGAGGGTTTGGTGAGGTATTATCTCGTCAAAGCCGTTTCCTAAGGTTTCTTTGGGGTGAGCGTCTTTTCATCCCCGTTTTTTCACATATCACTTGATGCCTCTTTCATTGAGGGCTTTGACGTAGCGGCGAGCGTTGGCCTGATGCTCGGCGTAGGTCACGGCGAAGTTGTGGCTTCCCGAGAAGTCTTCCTTGGCGCACATGTATAGATAGTTGTTGTTCTCGTGGTTGAGGACAGCATCGAGCCCTGCTATCGATGGGATGCGGATAGGACCGGGAGGAAGACCTTTGTATTTATAAGTATTATAGGGCGAATCGACCTCAAGGTGACGGTTGAGCACACGTCGTATGGTGAAGTCACCCAAGGCAAAGATGACAGTGGGGTCGCTCTGAAGCAGCATCCCTTTCTTCATGCGGTTGAGATAAAGACCCGCTATGCGTGGCTTCTCGGGATTGTAGGCCGACTCCGAGTCTACAATGCTGGCCAGTGTGGCCACCTGATTGGCATCAAGACCCATAGCTTTGGCTTTTGCCTGTCGTTCTTTGTTCCAGAAGTTTTCGTTCTCCTTCTTCAAGCGCTTCAACAGATTGTCTGCGCTTACGTCCCAATACATCTCGTAGGTGTTGGGGATAATCATGCCGGGAAATGTCTGCTGGTCGTAGCCAAGACTTGTCATCACACTATCACTTGTCAGTAACTGCACCACCTCGGTGGAGTCAATCATTAGTTGCTTGGCTAAGCGTCCTGCAAGGTCGCCCATGGTTCTGACACTTGGCACCACGACATTGAGGGGCGACTGTGTATGGTTGCGCACCAAGCGAAGCACCGACAACATCGATGCGTCGGGGTCTACAGCGTAACGGCCTTTGTAGTTGCCCTCCATTCGCAGCAGTTTGGCACTGACGTCGAAGCCGAGGGTCGTTTTGGGATTGGTCAGGGCAAAGAGTTTCGACTTCAGTGAGTCGATGTCGTCGTCGCGGTCGAGATAGAGATAGGCGGTCGATTCATGCCGCATCACGCAACCGCTCATGCAGTAGGCGAGATAGCCAACAGCGCATATTGCGACTGCCAGGAGTATCAGTAGTGCTTTTTTCATTTGGAAAGGGCTTTTCGCTGATTTTTTCGTTTAATCGTTTAATCGATTAATCGTTATTACGAGAAAAAAAGTTGATTATTCTTTTGATTTGTTGAGGGCGTCGTAGTGCTCTTGGGCTTTTTTGTGGCCTTGTGCTGCGGCTTTGGCGAACCATTCTTTGGCTTTTTCTGTGTCGCGTTCCAGATATTTGCCTTCTTCGTAGATGAGTCCGAGGAAATACTGGGCGTAAGGGTCGCCTTTCTCCGCTTCTTTTCTGACGATGGCCACGGCATTGGCGTTCATCTGTTTCTGTTGCGGAGTAAGCTCTTCATCGATGGAAACGGCTTGGTCAATCCATCTTTTAGCCTCAACGGTGTCACTTTCCACTCCCTCGCCACGGGCATAGCAACGTCCCACATAATACATGGCCGACTGATGGCCTTGTCCTGCTGCCTTGCGAAACCACGACAAGGCGGTCGAGAAGTCCTGTTCCACTCCTTTGCCGTCGTAATAACACAGGCCTAACTTATACTGGGCTGAGTCGAAGTTCTGCTCTGCCGACTTCGTGAACCACTCTATGCATTTTTTCATGTTCTCAGGTTCCAGACCTCTGTTCTGATAGATGCATGCCAGTTTGTACTGGGCGTGGGCATTGCCGCTGCGGGCTATCTCTATCAGTGCTTCCAGACCCTCGTCGGACGATGGCTGCATGAACTGATAGACACTGTTCTTGTTGTTCTGTGCCGACACTGCTGTTATCAAGAAAAAGAATGTCAGCAGGACTGGCAGTTTGAATTGAGTTTGTTTCATCATGTCGTACGAATTATGACGACACACTGCGATAGTGTGCCATTTACGCTGCAAAATTACACAAAAAAAGCCCCATTCCCAAATCAGAACGTCTTTTTCATGAACGTTGCTCCCCTCCCTTTATGGGGAGGGGTAGGGGTGGGGTGGTGAAATCACGTAGGGGTGTTGGGATTACGACTTGTTTATCCAAATGTGATGGGCTGCCATTTCAATTCAGGCTCTTCAACGGGCTCACCCAATTTCTCGACGAACTTTTCGCATTCTTCCGAGGTGGCGCTCTTTCCGTTGATGTCGTACATTTCATCGGTCACTTCCTGTTCTTCGCTGAAGATATTCCAGTGAACTTCAGAAAAATAGTACTCCGTCAGTTTGCTGTCCTTCAGCATTTGCGCGCCCTGACACGACCGTCCAGGTGAGTAATAGGCATTATATGCCACGGCATTCTTGTAGAATGTCAGTTCAGTGGCACCGTCGGCGTAGGCTATCAACTGGACAGAATCGCCTTCAACGGCGTATATGGCTTCGTAGTTCATTGTTGTGTCGCGTACCCATACTTCGTTTTTGTTGTCGCCATCAATGTCTGCCAATGCGTACTCTTTCAATTGGTACTCGCCAATGCCATAGCGGAGTTCTGGATTGTCTTCCATCTGTTCCACATACTTGCCGATGTCGAAATCTTCGCCAGCGGACATGAGGCTATCGACTTGATTGGTGCTTTGTTCTTTTTTCTGTCCGCAGCTGGTGGCCATGAATGCCATGGCGAGGACAATGATAATGTTTGAGTTGATTAAATTCTTCATAATTCTATAGGATTGAAAATACTTTTAGTTTTACAACATTGCAAAAATAAACATAAATACTGAGAATCTAATCCCCATTGCGGTTTTTTTAGATGATTTCTTTTTCAATGGTGTTTTTTCATTCAATGGCGTTTTTATCATTTATAGAAAAAATTTTTACGATATGTTGATGCTCTTTAGAATATTTTTATATTTTTGCAGAATAAAGATTAGTTCTTTAATATTGATTAAAATCCAATAGTTGTTCTATGAAAAATATACACAAACAAATGATGAGAACACATTTAACTCTTATTGCTGCCTTATCATTGATTGGTTCATTGATGACGAGTGCGGCTTTCGCTCAATCTGATTCGCAATCCGATTTGGCGTCGAGCAACTATCCACCGATTGACCCCACGGTGAAGTTGAACCCAACGAATCTTCCCCTCGTATGGATTACCACTACAGGTCCGCTGAGTCGTACAGAGCGTTCTTTGGGACACATGAAAGTCATCAACAACGCTGACGGCACGAATTACGCCAACCTCAAACTACACCCCGACCAGACGGTTGAGTTCGACGGACCTATAGCCATCAAGTGGCGTGGTACCACTTCTTTTGGCTACGACAATACACAGACCAAGAAACCTATGTCGGTCAAGCTACTGAAGACTGAAGATTTAGATGGCAAGAAGGATAAGGTCGCGCTCTTGGGAATGGGCAAGGACAGTGACTGGTGTTTTCTCGCTCCATGGGACGACAAGAGTTATCTTCGCGATGTGCTGACCATGCAGCTTGCACGTGGTGGATACGTCTTCGCACCTCAGATGAAATACTGCGAGGTGTTCATGGACGGCATCTATTATGGCATCTTCATTCTCTGTGAACGTGCGACAAAGGGCAGTAAGCGACTTGACCTCTGGGACTTTGGAGAGGATGACGATGGCAACGAAATCGATGACACGACAGGCGACTTCAGTGTGGAGATAGACCGTCCGGAACACATTATGACACATGAGGTGGAACCACATTACACATCGAAGTATCATCCTGTTTATTCCGATGGTACAGAAGTGACGGACAGGTACATCGTCTATCAGTACAAGGAACCTGAGGAGGAGGACTTTGCCGACCTTCCAGGAGCTCGCGAGGCACTCCACCAAGCCATTGACGACATGGAAGATGCCTTTGCATCAGATGATTACATGGATTTGTATGCAGACTATATTGATGTGGAATCATGGATGGACTACGAGATTGCTGCCGAAGTGGCTAATAACATTGACGCTTACCGCCTTAGTACTCCCCTTTGGAAACATAGTCATACTCATGCCCTTTCCACTGGTGGCAGCGATAGATGGAAATTGGCGCTATGGGACTTCAATCTGGCTTACGGAAATGCCAATCATTACGAGCCCAATCTCAATGATTGGAGATACAGCTATAATGACCGGATGATTGCAGGAAATGAAATGCAACTCATTCCGTTCTACTGGCAGAAACTCATGGAAGACGAGGAATATGTCACCAAACTCAAGGCCCGTTACACCCAACGTCGCATGACTGCATATAGCGACGCTCGTATCGATGCGATTTGCGATTCATTACAAACTGTACTCAGTCCTGACGGACGAATGGGTCCCCAATATCGTGACTCTAAAGCGTGGGGATTCAGGTTCGAGGATTGGAAAACGCAAATCAGAAACGTGAAGAAATTCGCAAAGGAGCGTTTGGCTTGGATGGATGAGCGTTGGTACGACCCGTCCCTATTGACGGACGTCACGCTCACAGGAACCACGTTGTGGAAAGATGGAGGATGGAACACCATTTGTCTTCCTTTCCGCCTTAACGGTATAGAGGGAACGCCACTTGCAGGCGCGACAGTGAAATCACTCGTCAGTTCAGACTTCAGCAATGGTACACTGACACTCAACTTCACAAAGAAGTCAGTTACCTCGTTGGAGGCAGGTAGGCCATACTTAGTCAAGTGGGATGAAGGTGACAACATAGAGGAACCTGTTTTTGTGAAAACCATCACTACGGAACATCTATCGCCAGTTGAGACAGACTACGTTGACTTCGTTGGAAGCTTCTCGCCTGTTGAACTTGTGGCTGATGATAAGAGTGTGCTTTACCTGGGCGCGGACAACACGCTTTATTACCCAGAATCCAACTTGACACTCGCTGCCTGCCACGCTTATTTCAAACTTAAAGGCATCACTGCTGGCGATATTCCTGCTGCGGGGGTTAACATTGTCCTGAACTTCGACGGTGAGGCCTCAGCCATTGACCATTCACCATTGAGCATTGACCATTCACCATTGAACATTGACCATTCAGATGATGCGTGGTATTCCATTGATGGACGAAAACTCACTGTCAAGCCCACCCAGAAGGGAGTCTATATCCATTCTTGCAGAAAGATTGTCATCTATTGAAATAAAAAAGAGATGTTCACATTAAAAGGGTCACCCATCATGGAAGACGGGTGACCCTTTCAATGTCTTGGGTTTTCCTTTCACTTCATCACGACCTTGCGTCCGTTCCTGATGTAGATGCCTCGCTGCGTGGGCATGCCGTTGAGTCGGCGACCGTCGATGGTGTACCAGTTGTCTCTCGAGTCTGACTGGTCTGATGAGACGATAATATGTCTGATGCCAGTTGATTCGCCGCCGAAGTTGAGCACGAAGGAGCGGATGTCGGCGTTCGTCTCGATGTCACCGGCCGTGAGGTCGTTGAGCAAGGAGAAACGTGCGCGGAAGGCACCGATGGTCAACGCTCCGTCGGGGTAGTAAAGCGTGTTGTCGTTGCTGAGATATAGCACGGTGTTGTCGGCTGACTCATAAACGATAGGTGCATAACTGCCTTCGAATTTGACGTAGTCGGTTTCAGCTGTCGAGGTGGTGCTGTTGATGGTGACATCCATGAACACAGGGTTGACGATATCGTAACCGCTATCCCACTTGATGAGGTAGGGTACGCCAGCCTCCATCTCGCCGAGGTTGCTTTCCGAGAAGTTCAGGGTCAGTGTGCCGTCGGAGAATTCTGTGCTTTCGAGCGTCTTCACCGTGGCACCGTCGAGTACGGAACCGCTGACGGTGACATTGAAAGGCAGGCAAAGCGTGTTCCATGCATTGTCCTTGTAGAGAGTACGTCCGTTGATGGCCACATTGCCTGTATCTCCGTTATGGTTGTCGATGGCGGTAGTGTTGTCGGCATCGTTGTCCAGCACTACATCCACCAATTTCAGCACGATGTTGCTGATGGTAATGTTGTCGGTGGTGTTTTGGCGTGTAAAGGTGATCTTGTATTCTCCGAAAGCGTCATTATCGATGTTGAAGAGCAATGTGACATCCTTGCCCACCTCTACAGTTTCATCCAGCACTACGGCGTTGGTCTGGTAACGTTGCAGTTTCACACCGACGGTCTTGCCTGCCGCACCTTCGGCACGGAAAGAGAGCATGTATTGGCCTGTGGTGAGTTGCAGCGAGTGATAGATATTCTTGTTGGCATCAGTTTTTGTGCCTTCACCAAAGGCGAGCAATGTAGTGCCTGAGTTTACTGTCCAACCATGGGCTGATGGGTTGAAACCAGAAGTCTCGATACGCGGCATCCACTTCAACTTAGTGTCGCAGGGATTGTCAAGCGTGTGATTCTTGAAAAACTTCCACATAGTGAGCGAGGAGTTGCCGTCCTCAGTGTTGGTGGTGAAGGCGTCGTGTCCCATACCGTCAACTTCGTAGAAGATGTAGGGGAAACTGCCGTCTGTGGCCTCATAGACACTCTTGGTGTATCTACCGTTGACTGTGGTCTTCACGGGTACAGGGTTGGCGCCCATTCGGGCCACCATATCATCGACGATGGGGGATATCAGCGAGTAAACCACTGTGCCGTCGTTCTTGCCGTGGATGTGCAGGAAGGGCAGCGGACGGTCACCTACATGGCGCAGATGGAACTCGTTGAGTGGGTAACCGCTGATGCTGGCGAAGGCGGCGAACACGTCGCTGGCTGCGTTGGCCAGGGCATAGGCGTTCATTCCGCCGTTGGAGAATCCGCAGCAATAGACGCGGTTGAGGTCTATTTCGTAGTTTTGTGCCAATTCATTGACAATGGCCTTGATGAAAGCGACGTCGTCATTGTTCTCACCTGTGGCATCCCATCCAGCGGCATAGCCTCCTATACCGGGCATGTACTGGGTCAAACCTTGCGGATAGGCGACAATGAACTTCTCCGTGTCGGCGATGGCATTGAAACCCGGTGGAGTGGGGTCTTCGCTGCTGCCGTAGGCGCCGTGCATGGCGATGACCAAAGGAGCGCCAGTGTTGCAGTCATTGGGTATGTAGAGTCTGTATGTGCGTGTAGTGCCGTTGACGTTGATGTTCACCAACTGGTTGACGGGACTGAGTGAAGACGCAGTATCTTCAACGTAGTACGCATCAGTCACCTTCACGGAGGCATCCATGGAAGTGTTGTCGCGGGCGCAGCCGTAGATGGTCAGGTCAACGATGTTGGTGATGTCGCAGTCGCCCCAGTCCACGCCCACCAGCGAGAGGTCGATATTGCCCGAGGCATCGGGGGAGACGATGAATTCCTTTGTCGGACCGCTGGGTGGATTTGACCCGTCGTTCTCTTTGAAGACAATTCTCAGTTGTTGGGCATTCGCGTTGTTCCAGTCGCTGACATGGAGGTGCAGTTTCGACCATGAACTGAGGTCGCCGCTGATGCCGACAGCAGTCATAAACACCCATGCGCTGTTCCATCCACCAGAGCCCCACGTGAACGTGCTTGTACTTTCATTCCAGTTCGCAGCGCAATACTCTTCGGTCTTGAACGTCAGCCCGTGCTTGTTTTCGAACGTGTAGTACGCATCAG
>JAFXVU010000097.1 GCA_017534705.1 Bacteroidaceae bacterium | reverse complement strand
TCACGATGAAATTTTGCTTGTGGATGGCCTTCCATATACATCCCGCGTGAATACCAGTCACCGTCCTCTGCCATCGATTGAGGATCCCAGTGCGACCATGCGCCCAGTTTTGCCTCGCGCCACCATGCAGGCGTGTTATACAGTCTGCTCAAGTTGTTCCAGTCTGTCGTATATCGACCTTGTTCAATAGTGAGGGGAGGAAGGTTCCATATGTCGATAGATTCCTGAGCCTTTGTGTGAGTCATCGCCAGTGTCAGGGTGATGACCGTCAATAAACGATTGCTGATCATAAGAAACAGTTTTTATTTTGTGCAAAAATAAAAAACAAATCGTTAATTGCAGTTCATAATATCATCAAAGAATAGGACAATATTATAAATCACTATTCGAACACTGTCATAAGGGAATTATTTGTGACAACAAAAAAAGAGGATGTGCCTTTTTTTGACACACCCTCCTTTCCTTTTGATTGTTCAATAATCTACAGGCAATTCGTGATATTGAGTTCTTATGCTATTTGATGTCGATTTTGCGTGAGATCTTGGGTTCAACCTTCGGCTGCTCCTTGGGCAGGCAGATGGTCAGCACACCGTGCTTAACCACAGCGTTGATGTTCTCCTTGTCCACGTCGTCAGGCAGAATCAGGGTCTGCTGGTACTTCTCGTAAGAGAACTCGCGGCGCAGGTAGCGGTAGTTGTTCTCCTTCTGTGCACCCTCGGGAGCCTCCTCCTTCTTCTCGACTTTCTTCTCCAGTTTGATTACCAAGTTGTTATCTTCGTTCAGTTCGATGTCGAAGTCGTCCTTACCCATACCAGGTGCGGCTACTTCTACTTTGTACTCCTTGTCGTTCTCGCTCACGTTGATGGCTGGAGCTGCTGTCTTGGCCTTTGCTGGTGCCAAAGCGGCGTCGAACAAATCGTTGAAGAAATCAGGGAACCAAACATTGTTTTTTCTAACTGTTAACATAATCAATCCTCCTTAAGTTTTATTTTAGTTGTTAATAATTATCGATTTAGTTGTGAACGCCTCCGCATCGCTTTTTTGTGTGCTTTCGCATCGGCGTTCACCCTAAATGTTGCAAATCGTGTGCCAAACTCAAAAGATGGGCAAACAACTAAAAAATGTCCATTTTATAATGACAAAACTTCCGAAACCACTGACATTATGACATTATTTGTTCGGATTGCTTGGATTCCCATTCTTCTCTCAGCATATCCATGATATATACAGCCCCTTAGTAATAGAGGCCTGTGCTGGCTCTTTCCACCTTTTCATAAGTATGCGATTCATAAACAGCACACCCACTTATTAGATACTCAACTTTTGGATGTGCCTTAGAACGGCCTGAAAGGCCAATAAACCAATAGCCCAGGGCAACGCCCTGGGTTGGTAACAGAAATGTTCTGTTAACTTTCGCACATCATTAGTCATGCCCCATATCTTGAAAAACAAAATAATCTCCAATATACCCCATGCAATCATGATTAGTCCCACGAACTTTAATCCAAAGGCGCATCTCATATTCCCCAAATCCTGAGGCGATAGCATTTGCAGTAAACAATAACATTGTTATTAACATTACTCCCTTTCTTTTAATAACAATTATTTATTATATCTTGTTAGAACAGTCTGTAGATGAATCTGATGTTGGCCACAGGCCATGCTTTGATTTTGGAGAAGGTGTTGAGAGTTTTGTTCAAGTCATCGTCCTTAGTGGTGGTCACTTCTACCCATTCGTTGCTGATGGGTGACCATGCTTCCACTTTGGGTTTTCCCCAGAATTCCACGCCGAGGTCGCATGCCACGTTGAAACGGTGGTTGACGGGAACAGAACGTCCGAAGCCCAGGCCCACATAAGGTTTGAAGGTGTTGACCTTGAGTTTGGCGTGAGCGACACCGTCTGCTTCAGGAAAGACGATTTGGTCACCGATTTCGAGTCCGTCTTCAGGATTGATGGGTTCGGTGTTCTGTGCTTTGAGCAAGTCTTCCTGACCGAGGTAGAATCCTCCGGTGATGTGGAATGAGCAGTTATTGAACGGGTAGATTTCGGCCAGTAACTTGAAGTCGGTCATGTGCATCTTTGCCTTCACGTTCACTTCGTTTCTGGTGCCGTGGCTCGTGTATTTCACGTCGCCGCTGAAACTGAACTGAGGCATGCTGTTGAAGCCAGTGCGCAGTGTGACGTAGCGAGTGAGTGGTGCAGAGATGTTTAAGCCCCAGCCCGTGCTTCCTACTTCCACATCGGCTGACAGATGGTTGAAGATGTAGTTGTCCTGTGCCTTGCTGTTCTGTGGCATCATGAACAGTGCGAGGGCAAATGTGAGGATAATGTTTTGCAGTTTCATGTGAATGTTTTTTTGAGGTTAGTAAATGGATACTGCAAAAATATAACAATCACATGATAATCACCAAGTTTTTTCGGGGAAAAAGTGGATTATTGCGATGAACATTTATTTTTGGCTGAGACCTTCTTGAGTAAGTGGTACAAATTTGATTTTTCCGTCCTTGTCGAAATACAGGTACTCAGCACACACACTTCGCCTGCAGTCGCCTCCAGGTTCTCCATTCAAGGAATAGGAACCATCATGGTAGATGTAGTACCATTGTTTCTTGAATTGAATGACAGACGGATGAATGGTGAAGCCATGGTTGGCAGATGTGCTGACAAAACCGCCATACGTCCATGGTCCTTGTATGTTCTCCGCATAAGAATAAGCCATTTGTTCCGTCTGCACCCCAGGAGCATCGCTGGCATAAATATTATAATACAACTTGCCTCGCTTAAAAAGCCATGGTCCCTCGGAATAGTTGCGCATAGGCACCTTCACAACCTCCCCGTCCAGTTCTATCATGTTCTTTTTCAACCTGACCATATAACAGTCGCCGTTGCCCCACGCCATCCAAGGGGTGCCGTCATCGTCAATCAGTACTGTGGGGTCGATGTCTGCATTGGGACGATGTGAGTCGGGGGTCATATCATCGTTGATGAGAGGTGTCCCATCAAGTCGGGCAGGTTTGAAAGGGCCTGTGGGGGAATCGCTCACCGCCACATCTATGGTGTGTTGGCGGTTATCTTTGCGATCGAGTGTGACGTAGTAGTAATACTTTCCATTCGCTTCAACCACCTGTCCAGCCCATGACCCTCCAGGTTGGGCGTAAGAGAAATCGGCTGCGGAAAGAACAGGACCATGTGCCTTCCAGTGTTTCATGTCAGTGGACGAGTAGCATAACCAGTGCGGCATATAGAACCACCCTCCAGGTCCTGCCTTGTCTATGCCGACGTATGCATAGACGGTATCTCCTATGACGGTAAAAGCCGGGTCTGCCGTAAAACAATCCGTGAACAGAGGATTCTGTCCTTCAACCCGGGGCATAGGTGAACCGCTGATTTCAAGGTTGCGGATGGCTCCCTCCCTGACTTGCAGTGCATTGGGATATCCACCAGGAAAACCGTGTCCAATCACCCAAAGCGAAGCGTTGTGACGTAGAGCGTTACCTGGATAACGCATAGAACTGGTCTGTCCGTCAATGGTCAGTTTTATGACTGATTCATCTTTGTCCGGGTTATATTGCGATTCGGCTTTTACTGCATACCATTGGTCTTTGTTGACTTTAGGTCCAGCACAGAGACGATGAGCCTCCTCGTACTTGTCAATGACATCTACAAAGAACTGTTTCGTCATGTTGTCGTATCCCAACTGGATGTCGCCTGCAAGTGAGTTTTTTCCGATGAGATGGCTTCCCTTGCCCTCCTTGCATACGAACACCTGCTCCGTTCCAAGGGTTCCGCATTTCAGTTCGGCCTGCACCTTCCACTCCTTCTGCATGTCGGCATAAGCCAGGGGGTGATTAAAGTTGAGTTTGAACTCGCTGACGTTCAAACGCAATTCTTGGTTGGAATCATAGTCTTTGATGTTCCAATCTTGCAAAGTGAACACTTTGTTTTGTGCAGTAGCGCTGAAGGATGCAAGAATCAGCAAAACGGATATCGGTGTCTTTTTCATCTGTTAGGTATGTTTTCGAGTGATTATTCTTTTCCATGATAGGATGGATGGGCGTTGTCGGGATTGATGACCAACTTCTCTACGACGATTTCAGGATCCACCATCACTACTTTCAGTGTATGTACGCCTGTGGTAGGGATGTTGAAATCAATGCTCAGCCATCGGAGGTTGTCGAAGACCTCGCTACGCATGTGCTGCCGGAATCCTGAGAGGTAGATGTCGCTTGCTGGTCTTGGGAGCGGTTTGAGCACCTGTGAGCGTGCGATGTTTTCCTTGGTGTATTCATTGAAGGTGTCCACATACCCTTGCCGGGCATCCACAATCTGTGTCTCGCCATCGTCGACACGGATGCCGATGCGCAGTCCGCGCGCGGGATTGACATCATTGGTCGGCAGGATACCGAGCGCAAGTTTCTGTTTGCCTGCTTGACTGAAGTTGACATCGTATTCAAGTGTCGCTCCATCGCCTTCTGGACGGCTCTTTGCCGTTACCGGTTCAATGCCCATATTGCCCTTTCCTCGTCCAAGACCAGGGAGGAAAGTCCATTTGGCATCGTCTGTCGCTGTCCTGCGCGTATAATCATGAGCCATCATCGCTATCTCTGACGGTTCGACTATCTCATGACTTTTGACATCGCTGACCCTCGGGAGAGTGTTGTCGTTGGGCATAGACCACTGCCTGTAACCGATGTGCTTGTCGAGCATCATACCATCCCATTTGCCTCCGGCGATTTCTTTGTTGTATTTCTCGGTCAACTGTTTGTCGCGCTCAAACAGTTCCTTCATGGTGACAGAGTCGCCCATTGTCGCTGCAAGATAAATCTTTGCCACTCCGGCACTCGCCACAGCGGGATATTCCACCAGTTGGAAGAAAGCGTCATGCATCTCCATGGGCATTTTCTTTGAGAGAGAGATGGTGAGCCGTTCCAGGGCATCCCAACGCTCGAACATACGCTGTGCCTCGCCAGTCTCGACACTGTAGATTCCAACCCTTTGCACTTCAGGTTTGCGTTCGAGGTTCATTTTGGAATAATCGGTGACGATGTCGGCAATTTCCCTCGCATACTCTCCACCGAAGATACTTCGAGCCCAATCCACCATATACTGGTCGATTTTGTCAGCAGGATAATCATCGGGGTTCCATGCATAGTGCATGATGAAGTCGATAGGCATCTCCTTAGGCTTCAGGTCGCCTACATTGATAATCCAGATACGGTCGATGCCCGTGCTGTATGCAAGGTTGAGTTGTTCTCGTATTTTCGCTGCTGTGGTGGTGTTTACCCATCGGTCGTTCCATGGTCCGCCGTTCATGTCGATGTGGTAATACATACCCATACCGCCCTTGCGGCCGCGTTCCTTCTCAGGTCCTGTGCGTCGCACATATCCCCAGTTGTTGTCGCAGAAGAGTAGGGTGACATCGTCTGGCACAGTAAAGCCTGCGTCATAGTATCTTTGCACTTCCGTGAAGATGGCCCATAGTTGTGGAACCTCACTGGCGGGTTTTCTATACACCTTCTCTATGATGCGACGTTGGCCGTCCACAACATCCTTGAGCGTCTTCATGTTGTCTTCGTCATCTCCCTTGCCCATGGCCACATCGCCATCTCCACGCATACCGATGGTGATGATGTTGTCGTACGACTTGTTTCGTTCCAGACCTTCCTCGAAGAACTTGTCGAGATTCTCCTTGTTGGTGCTGTAGTCCCATGCGCCGACACTGTCCTTTCGATAGACGTATTCCTTGTGTGCTCGCATCATGGGCTCATGATGTGATGTTCCCATGACGATGCCCATATCGTCGGCCATTTGTGGAGACAGAGGGTCGTCTTCGTTGAAACGGCTGTCCCACATAGCTGGCCAGAAGTAGTTGGCTTTCAGCCGAAGCATCAGTTCGAAGATACGGGCATAAGCCTTGGAGTTGATTCCTCCGAACTGTTGGTTGCACCATGTGCCGAAGGATGGCCATTCGTCGTTGATGAAAATGCCTCGATACTTCACTTTGGGTTCACCATCCGTGTAGATACCGTTTCGAACAAAAATCCTGTCATGCTTTTGGATGGGAACATCGGCCATCCAATACCATGGAGACACACCAATTTGCCGTGATAGTTCATAGATGCCATAAATCGTTCCTCGTTTGTCGGAGCCAAGGATGACGAGTTTTCCTTTGTCGGTGAAAATAAGATATTGCTCCCACTTACCCTCAAGTTCTTTGTATTGCTTGGGATATCGTTTTGCGAGTTTACTCTTACCTATCGTTGCCACGATGATTGGAGCGCATTCACTGCCTGTCACTGCCTTGAGGTCGTGGCGTAGATTACCGACTGCGATATGCACGCCTTTCCAGTCTTTAGAATCATAGACTACGGTGTCGCTCACACCAGTCAATTCCAGGTCAGATGCAGAAGAGCGTTTGAATGTCACAAAGTCTGTGGCATTTGCAAGACTGACGGAAATGAGAAGCAATACGATGCTTGTGATTCTCTTGAACATTTTTTCAATAATAGGGAGTTAAATTAAGAGTTAAGAAACATTTAAGTTCCATATTCTTGTGCATGGCACATAACTCCATAGAGCGCAACGAATTTATTTCCATTTTAAACAGAGAGAGTTGAGTTGTGTTATTTTTGGCAAAAGTAGCGATTCGTTGCGAAAATCATGGTACTTGGTGTGTCTGAAATGCGTAAAAATGATTTTACATGAATAGATTTGGTTTGCAAAGTTATGAATAATGATGATGGAAGCGGATTTTATTGTAATTGAAGTGAACCCCAGAAGTTGGAAAAATACTTCTGGGGTTCACTTCATCTTGACATACCCTCAGTTGAGGGTTAGGGATTCTCCTCAGGGGAGTTAGGAGGGTTATCGTTGGATGTGTTTGCGGCCGTCCTGGATGTAGATGGAGTGGGGAGCGGGTTCGCCTTGAAGTTGTCTGCCGTTGAGGTCGTAGCGGATGCCAGAGGACTGGCGGCTCGATGAAAGAGGCGAGTTGATTCCAGTGGTAGTGATAATCTGCGATGGAGTAGGGTCGCCTTCCACATAGTAACCATGGTTGACAAAAGCCACACCGTCGTAGATTTTCGTGTTACCGTTGCTCTTCGAGATGATGAGGTATTCAGGAGCGGTAGCCACACGACGGACTGTGTATTTATAGATGAAACTGCCCGTCAGACTCGTTCCCATGAACTGCATCTCGTCGCCAGGCCAAGAGGTGTTGGTGCAGTACGCCTCTCCACCACCCAGTTCACCCCATACCCAAGCACTGTAGGAATCGGAGAAGCGTGTCTCGAAGAAGATGGAAATCTCGTCTTCGCTGTCAAGGGTAGGGGTGTAGGCCTCTACTGGTGGCAGTACCTCCTCGGGGAATGTTCCTTTCACATAGACTTGATAACCTTTGGCACCCAGAGCGAACACGTAAGTGCTGTTCAGTTTCATTTGTTGTCGGCTTGTGCCTTGTCCGATGGTCTCGCTGTCGAGCCAGAGGCTCCAGTCACCAGCTTCCAGTCCAGTCACAGTGGCAGAAGTGCCAAAGGCGTTCATGTTGAGCAACACCAACACCTTGCTGTCCCCCTTGGTACGGGTGTAGGCCAGCACGCCGCTGTTGTTTGTCACGTTCACCCAATCCATAGCCGCGTCATCGTTGAGGGCAGCCACATTGTGCTTCAGGGCGCAGAGCGTGCGGATGGTATTCTGCATCTTCTTGTCCGTGCTGTTCCAATCGATTTTCGTGTCCTGGAAATAGTTGAGAGGCTGGTTGCCGCCTATTTCCTGTCCGTTGTAAATCAGAGGCATACCGTAGATGGTGAAGGTGAAGACGGTGAGCGGATAGCGGTTGTCGCCGTACTTGGCGGAGAGTGTTTGCTTAGACTCGTTCCAGTTCTGGTCATGGTTGGTCAGATAGACCATGCGGCCAAACGACACGTTGGCAGAGGTCTCGAGAAGGGTGTTGGCGAATGCTTTCAGACGTGCCGAGGTGTTGCCGTTAGACCCATAGTTGACGAGTTGAGACTGCAACTGCCATGCATAGTCGTAATCGAAGCCAGCGTTCAAGAGTTTCTTGGCATCGTTGACGATGTCGGCCTCGCCGAGGAAAGTGATGTCCTTTCCGGCCTTGTAGCCCTTGATGAGGGGGATGGTGCTCTGCCAATACGATGCGGGGATGGAAGGACTGCTGATATAGTCGCAGCGGTAGCCGTCGATGTCGGTTTCGTCTATCCAGAATTTCAGGCAGTCGTTCATCTCGTTCTGCAGGTCGGCATTGCCATAATTCAGTTCATAGACATCGCCGTAATTGTTAGGGTGCACCATCTGGCCGTTGCGTGTCGTGTAGTATTCTGGATGAGTGGTTACCCAGTCGGCGTCGGTTGCGGTGTGGTTAGGTACCCAGTCGAGCCACACCTTCATTCCCAGTTGGTGAGCCTTACCCACGAAAGCTTTCAGGTCGGCGACAGTGCCGTAGGAAGGATTGACCTGGCGGAAGTTTTTGGCCGCGTAAGGGCTGTTGATGCCACCTCCACGAGGGTAGACAGGCATCAGCCAGACGATATCGACACCAGTCTGTTTCAGGTCATCCAGTTTGTCGGAAGCTGCAGCGAAGGTACCAGCCTGTGTAAAGGAACCTACATTCATCTCATAGACAACGCATTGCCCCTTGGTCGCGGACGCAGTGTTGTTGATGTTGTCAACAAAGTCCTGAGCCTGGACCATGGGGTTGAACAGCGATAATGTCAAAGATATGATAATGGAGAACTTTTTCATTTTCTTCTGCATTTTTTGGGGGAAAAGATGGTCGTTCTTCACAGAACGACCATCCCAGATTAAACTAACTTTAATCAATCATTAGTACCTAATTAATTAATACTAAGATTATTCTTTTACAAAGACCGCATAGCCTTTGGCTTCCAGCGTAATGGGTTGTTGCTCCTCGAGTTTCACCTTTTTGCTGCCGATGCCTTGGCCGATGGTGTTGCTGTTAAGCCACTGGCTGTAGGATGCTTTCTCGATGCCTTGTACCTTGGCTGAGATTTGGTCGAGTCCGAGGTTCATCACGACCACCACAGGTCCGCGTCGGTATGCGAGGACAGACTGATGCGTGGTGGATAGGAACTCCACAGGGCTGTCGGCAGCCAATGCTGGTTGGCTGTGATGAAGTGCGACGAGTGTGCGCACGGTATTCTTCATCTTCGTATCGACTTTGTCCCATTGCACCTTGGCGTCAGTGAAGTAGTTCAGAGTATCGGGGTCTCCGATTTCCTGTCCTTGGTAGATGAGAGGCATACCATAGAGTGTGAACTCCAGAACGGTCAGCGCATAGCGGTTGTCGCCGTAGAAATCCTTCAGTGTATGACCGCCATCGTTGTAGTTCTGGTCGTGGTTGGTCAGATAGACCATACGCTTGTTTCGGATGAGTTTGGAGTCGTCGAGGAACTTCTCGCAGATGGCCTTCAGTGAGTCAGCCACAGTTCCCTTTCCACTGAACTGGTATGCCAGCCGTCCTTGGAAGTTCCATGCGTAGTCGTAATCGAATCCGCATGAGTCGATGCGCTGGTTGTTGGGGTCAGTGATGTCGGTCTCGCTCATGAACTCAGTTCCTTTCATCTTCTTGAGTTCCTGGATGATGTCTTGCCAGTACTTGACAGGGATGGTGGGGCTGCTCACATAGTCGCAGCGGAAGCCGTCAATGCCTACCTCAGATATCCAGAACTTCAAGGTGTTGTTCATCTCCTCCACGAGAGCGGGGTTTTTGTAGTTCAATTCCACCACGTCCATCCATCCCATAGGATGAATCATCTTTCCGTTCTTGTCGGAGGTGAAGTAGTCGGGATGCGACTCCACCCATGGGTTCTCGTTGGCCACATGGTTAGGCACCCAGTCGAGCCAAACTTTCATGCCCAGTTCATGGGCGCGTGCCACGAAAGCCTTCACGTCGTCCACTGTGCCATAAGAAGGGTTCACTTGTTTGAAGTCCATCGAGGCATAAGGGCTGTGCTTCATGTCGCCACGTGGGTAGATGGGCATCAGCCAGAGGATGTCGGCGCCCAGAGTGTCGAGATAGCCCAAACGCTGCTGTGCAGCATTGAATGTGCCTTGTGGAGTGAACGCTCCGATGTTGAGTTGGTAGATTACTCTATTGTCTGGACTGACAGGTTCAGTGTTGTCAACCTTCAGTTTCCCTTTTCCCGGGTCGCAGGCTGCCAGAAGCAGCGCTGCGACGAGGGTCAGGAGTGTATAGATGTGTCTTTTCATAATGCTCCTTCGTTAGGGGGTGTTTATGCTATTTTGCAGTCCAACCGTCGGCCGAAACCGTGAAGAAGTAGTCGCTGCCAGTGATGATGGCGGGACCATCCACCTGTGAGCCAGCTCCTGCGTTGTTGAGAATCAGATGGTATTCCTGTCCGTCGCCTTCGTAGGTGAACACCACGTATTCTGTACCATTGACAGTCTCCTTGCTGTAGTTGGTCTTGCCGGGCCATTCTCCGAAGAGTTCGGGCAGTCCGTCGCCCCAAGCGTAGAGGCCTAAGGCATCCCAACCCGTCCGGTTGTCGATGTAGATCTTGTGTGCGCCAGCTGAAGGTTTGTCAATCTCTATGAATGACGAACCAGTCACCTCGAAATAGTAGTCGCGGTCGGTGGTCACTGCCGGTCCGTCCACTTGTCCGCCATCACCGTTGAAGATGGGGTGGTAAACGTCGCCTTTGCTGGTGTATTCAAACACCTTGAACTCGATGCCTCCGATGGTCTCGGTGCTGTAGTCGGTCTTACCAGGCCATTCCCCGAAGAGTTCGGGGAGTTCCTCGCCCCATGCATAGAGTCCTGTGCCATTCCAGCCAGTGAGGTCGTGGATGTAGAACTTATGGCTCTCGCCGGGTTGCTCGGGTTCTTCACCGCCACCAGGATTGTCGCCACCGCTGTAGTTAGCAGGGTCGATTTCGGTCACGCCACCATCGCTTACTTCCAGATATACATCGTGGTCGATGGTGTAGGCGAAGTCGGCCAACTGAGTGCCACCTCCATTGTTATTGAAGATGAGGTT
>JAFXVU010000096.1 GCA_017534705.1 Bacteroidaceae bacterium | reverse complement strand
CTTGCCCGCTTCCATGCCAGAGCGCGACAAGGGCGATGAAGTGACCGCCGAGACCCGATGGGTGGGGTCGCTCTATGACTCGTCGTACTACTTCAACCCTTACATGAAGAAATACAGGGAGCGGGGCAACGTGAAATTCCCTTTCTTCCTGACTCCCAACCGCCATTACGTAGGCAAGGCCTGGTACCGCCGCCATGTGGATATCCCCACAACATGGGCTGACCGCCACATCACCCTGTTCCTGGAACGTCCACACATCATCTCCACCCTTTGGGTGAACGGCAAACTGGTGGGCAGTGAGGAATCGCTGTCGGTACCGCACTATTACGACATCACATCGTATGTGAATGCGGGGAACAATGAAATCGTCGTCGAAGTGGACAACGACCCAGACAAAGTAGGTGTAGGCCAGGACTCGCACAGTGTGACCGACCAGACGCAGGGCGACTGGAACGGCATCGTGGGACGCATGGAGCTGCAATCCACACCCGCCATGTACATTGAACATATCGATGTGTTTCCCAAGATTGGTGAACAAAGCGCGGAAATAGTGGTGAGGATTGGCCAGAGCAATCAAACGATTCAGAGTAATCGGGGTGGTAAGAAAAAAGCAACCGCAACACAGCCTGTCAAGATAAATATTGAACTATTCAACAGCGACAAGCAACAGAGCATCGACACCCTCGTTCAGTTCTCTGCCCGGGAAGCAGAAAACAACAGCATGGTCTTCACCGCCACCATCCACGGACTGACGGAACTTTGGGATGAGTTCTCCCCTGCCCTTTATCGCTTACAGGCCAGTCTCGGCAACGGTGCCACCTCTACGACCACGTTCGGTATGCGTGAAATCAGCATCAATGGACGGCAAATCCTGGTGAACGGCAAGCGCACCATGCTTCGTGGCACGGTGGAGAACTGCTGTTTCCCCAACACAGGCTACCCTCCAACCGATAAGGCTGAATGGGAACGCGTGTTCCGCATCTGCAAACAATACGGACTCAACCACGTCCGCTTCCATTCCTACTGCCCACCTGAAGCCGCTTTCGAAGCCGCTGACCTCGTAGGCATTTACCTGCAACCAGAAGGTCCATCCTGGCCTAACCATGGCGTGTCGTTGGGTAGAGGCGAGAAAATCGACACTTACCTGATGGATGAGACCAAGAAGATGACCGAAACCTATGGTAACCACCCCTCGTTCACGATGCTCAGCGCAGGCAACGAGCCGCGCGGCAATTGGGTGGCATGGGTGTCGGACTTCGTGGACTACTGGAAGCAGACCGACTCCCGCCGCATCTATACAGGTGCGTCGGTGGGTGGCGGCTGGCAATGGCAACCCCACAACCAATATCATGTGAAGGCTGGTGCAAGAGGACTGGACTGGGGAAAACGCCCTCAGTCGATGGATGACTTCACCGCTGGCATCACCTCTTTTTATGACAAGGCAACCAGAACCACATACGCCATCAACGAACCCTTCGTCACCCATGAATGCGGTCAGTGGTGCGCCTTCCCCGACTTTGAAGAAATCAGCCAATATACGGGGGTGAACAAAGCCAAGAACTTCGAGATTTTCCGCGACATCCTTGCCGACAACGACATGAGCGACATGGCGCGCAAGTTCCTCATCAGCAGTGGAAAGCTTCAAACCCTCTGCTATAAATACGAGATGGAACGCATCTTCCGAACTCCCGACTATGCAGGTTTCCAATTGCTGAGCCTCAACGACTACAGCGGTCAGGGCACCGCCCTTGTGGGTGTGCTGAACGTGTTTTTCCGTGAGAAAGGCTACTGCAATGCCAATGATTTCACTGAGTTCTGCTCTGAATTGGTTCCATTGGCGAGATTCCCGAAGTTCACCTTCAAGAACACGGAAAACGCCACTGTAGGCATCGCCATATCCAATTACACAGGCCAGGAGCTGAAGGGCAAGAACGCCACCTACCGCATCACCCATGAGGACGGAAGCATAGAGCGCCAAGGAGTGGTTGGCGGTGGCAATGACATCGCTGTGGGTTATAACGAAATCGGCGACATACCCTTGCCTTTGAGCGACATCAAGAAGGCAGAAAAAATGGCCTTGACCGTGACGATTGACGGTCATCACAACCATTGGGATTTCTGGGTGTATCCTGACGAACAGTCGGAACTGGCATCGAAAGACAACATTTACATCACCGACACCCTGGATGCCAAGGCACTGAAAGTATTGAAGAAAGGCGGCAAGGTACTGATTGCCTCCCCGGGCAAGATTTCCTACGGCAAAGATGTGGTGCAAAACTACCTGCCTGTGTTTTGGAACACCAGTTGGTTCAAGATGCGTCCACCCCACACTACTGGTGCCTATATCGACCGTCAGCACCCCGTCTTCCGCGACTTCCCCACCGACGATTTCAGCAACATCAACTGGTGGGAACTGCTCCACAACGCACAGGTGATGCAGTTGACCGACTTCCCCAAGGGATTCCATCCCATCGTCCAAAGCATCGACACTTGGTTCATCAGCCGCAAGATTGGCATGTTGTTTGAAGCCAACGTGCTGAAAGGCAAGGTGGTGATGACGAGTATGGACATCACAAACGACCTCGACCGCAGGATTGTGGCCAGCCAGTTGCGCCGTTCCATCCTTGACTACATGAGAAGCGACGACTTCCGCCCCGACTTCACAGTCACACCAGAGATGATCAACAACCTCTTCATCAAGACGGCGCCACCAGTGGATATGTTCACCAACGAATCGCCCGATGAACTAAAGCCGAAAATCAACTAAAAAGGAGGTACTAAAAACATCTATCCCCACAGTTCCAACAGATTTCTATCTCCCCAGTAGAGGTGGATGTAGGAAGCGCGGAGGTTCTTGTGGCGATAGACTGTAGTTTCGTTTTCAAGGATTCGGGAGTAATGGAACTCATGACCGTTGAAGGAATAAGGTGTTCCATCGGTTGTGATGCCATCCCACTGCCGGTAGCCGAGATGGAGTCGCATGCCTTGCATGGTGGCCGTCTGGTGCAGAATGCCAACCATGGGATAGGAGATGCCATCGATGCCGATGATGCTGTCGCAGAGGTACATCATGCCACCGCACTCCGCCAGGCATTTTCCTCCATGTTCGATGAAGTCGCGGACACTCTCTTTCATCTTTGTGTTCTCCGCCAGTTCTTTCAGGAAGAACTCAGGATAGCCACCAGGAATGTAGAGCAAGTCGGTGGTTGGCAGTTGTTCGTCGTGGATGGGTGAGAAGAAGGTCACGGTCCCCATTTCTTTCAACCGGTCTATATTTTCCAGATAGGTGAAATTGAAAGCCTCATCACGGGCAACGGAAATCCTCAGATTGCAGGGACTGATTGGCGGAATCAAAGTATTCGGAAGATAATGATTCCCTAAAGATGATGAAAGTTCTGAGTCTAAGTATGTTAAGGAAAGGAGACGGGTGATATCGACATGCTTTTCCATGGTATCGGCAGCCAAAGAAATCAGCGCCTCCATGTGCCGCTCGTTTTCGAGCGACAGCCCCAGATGGCGTGATGGCATTTCCATTTCCTTGATTCGGGGAATACAGCCCAAACAGGGGATATGCGTGTCTTCGCAAGCCTGACGAAGAAACGAGGCATGGCGTTCTGAACCCACTTGGTTGAAGATGACGCCCACCACTTTAATATCGTTGCGGAAAGAGGAGAATCCATGAATCATGGCTGCTGCGCTGTAAGCCATACTCCTGGCATTCACGACAAGGACTACTGGTAAATGAATCATTGATGCGATTTCAGCCGAACTGCCATGGTCGCGGTCGAAACCGTCGAAAAGCCCCATTACTCCCTCGACGACATTGACACGTGATGAGTAATGGGCATAAACCTCTCGCAGATGTTCAGGGGTGGTGAAGCGTGAATCGAGATTGACAGAATCTACACCTGATGCCATCCGATGATATTGTGTGTCGATATAGTCGGGACCGCATTTGTAGGGACGCACAGCAAAACCCTTTCTTTTCAAGGCCCTGAGCAGTCCGATAGTCACAGTGGTCTTGCCACAACCTGAATTGGTGGCGGCAATGAGGAATGATGAGGAATCTGTCATGACGTTGGATTGCATATCAATTTGTTCTATTATCCATATTTAATGCAAAAGTATAATAAAAATGTGACTCAAGTTACTCCCGTTCGGAAATGATGCATTTCGCTCACTTATTCTTTACTTTGGCTGCGCCGAAGTTACTCCCGTTCG
>JAFXVU010000095.1 GCA_017534705.1 Bacteroidaceae bacterium | reverse complement strand
TGGTACAAAGGTATCATAATTCTATTAAAAAGACGATTCATAAAGGGATAAAGTTTAAAAACACCATAGATTTTCATCACCATTCATCGTCATTGTCATAGTTGTCATTTCGTGATTCCTTCCAGGTTTTTCTCGATATACATTAGGCAAGAGCGAATCAGATTGAAATCTCGCTTTCCTAAACCTGCCTTACGTATGGATATCAACAGCCTCCGGTATTGGTTCCTGTCATCCATGTAGGCAGCCACAAGATACCGACGGAGCAGGGATGGAGTCGAAGGTATAGGAAGCCCCAATTTGTACTGGATGAACACATACATGTAGTTCAACTTGCAGAGGTTGAGATAGACAATCTCACATTTATCCCTGTCGTAGAAGTCGAAAAGGAACGAGGCTGTTCGGCTTTGCCTGTCGATGGCGATTTGGAAGCAATGTATGTGGTAAGTCTCAATGATGGCGGTTGTCATATTGACCAACTGTTGCATTGTCGTGTCTTCCGCAATCGTCAGAGTGCAAGACCTGATATAGAACATGTTCTTGCTGGGCCTTAACAAACGTCATGTATGCTCCCAATTTCACACTTTCTTAAGCCTTTTTCATCGACAAAACATGTCAAATCTCATTAAAAACATACCCAAAATTTGCATCATATTTGCATTATTTTAGTGCAAAAACGGCCTTTTTCGACCCAAAATGTGCAAAATTGTGATTTTTTTTAATTGAGATATTTACGCTTCAAACGGTAGAAGAAAGGTTGTGTAAGTCCTTAAAACACAAGGGGTAACGAACGCTTCGTTACCACCTTGTTTCTTGGTCGGGAAGACCAGACTCGAACTGGCGACCACACGCCCCCCAGACGTGTACGCTACCAACTGCGCTACTTCCCGAATATGTCCTGTTTGGATTACCATGATGAAGTACGGCTTCCAAAACCGAACGCAAAGTTAGCACTTTTTTCTGAAACAACAAGTAATTTGCGGGATTTTTTTCAAAAAAACTCTCGTACCAATTAAAATCACGTAGTTTTATACGTTTTTCGGAAATTCTACGTTATATATAATTAGAGAAGTTTCGGAAGTTATAAAATGAAGTTAAATAGGGAGTTAAGCCAGCAGTGCTGGCTGGAAGTTAAGCACTTTCGTGCTGGACGATACTACAGCAATTAAATGCTATCGTCCTGTGCAAAGCACATAACTCCCAAGAGCGAAGCGAGTTTACTTCCATTTTTACTTCCATTTTTACTTCCGAAAGATGAGTATAATTAAAAGTACATAAGAGGAGATATGTTCCTTCTCAAAAACAACGACTACCCCCTCAACAAGATAAACGATTGAAATGATCTTACACACCAAGACAAATATAGAAAAAACTCGTCGTGGCAACTGTCTTCAGAAGTTGGTTATGGTCTTTACCTTTTCCATCATCATGGCATTGCCCTACCCCACTATCGCCAGTTCCCATGCCATTCCAGGCGCATTGGACATCGATGAAGACTCCACCCATGTCACCATCCGCGGTACCGTCACTGATGACAAGAAAGCACCAGTGGAATTGGCACAAGTGCACATCGAAGGTACAGCCTCAGGTACTGTCTGCGACCTCAAAGGACGTTACTCCTTCACCTGTGCCATAGCCGACTCGCTGGTTGTAGTCTATAGCATGAATGGTTACCAGACTCGAAAACGTGTGCTCAAGTCACCCACTGACACCATTACCATCAACGTCCAGCTCTTGCCTATGGGTATTGAACTGGGTGAAGTCAACGTCACCGAGGTGCGTCGTCAGACTACAGCAATGCAAGACGTGAACATCAGCGACACCCGCCACATGGGCAATGCTTCTGGAGGAGGCATCGAGCAAATCATAGCCACACAAGCAGGAGTAAGCACACATAATGAGCTAAGTTCCCAGTACAATGTGCGTGGAGGTAGTTTCGACGAGAACAGTGTGTATATCAACGGTGTGGAAGTGTATCGTCCACTGCTTATCCGTTCTGGTCAGCAAGAGGGCCTGAGCATCATCAACCCCGACATGGTGGAGCGTGTAGGATTCTCGGCTGGCGGTTTCGAAGCGCGTTACGGCGACAAGATGTCGTCGGTACTCGACATCACCTACAAGAAAGTGCGTGGCACAGAAGGCAGCATTTCTGCCAGTATGCTCGGAGCCAGCGGCTTCGTCGGGATGGGCAATGAGAAGTTCAGCATGACGCACGCTTTGCGCTACAAGACCACCAGCTACCTGCTCGGTACGCTCGACACGAAGGGAGAATACAAACCGCGCGACTTCGACTACCAGACTTTTATCAGTTGGATGCCCAGCAAGAAATGGGAGTTCAACCTCATAGGAAATATCTCGCAGAACGACTACAATTTCAAGCCTTCCGACCGTACCACCAAGTTCGGAACATCCGAGATAGTGAAGGAGTTCAAGGTCTATTTCGATGGTAAGGAAAAAGACCGTTTCCGCACTCTTTTCGGGACCTTTTCTCTCACCCATCATTTCAATGAGTTCAACGAAATTGGTCTCAACGTCTCGTCCTTCAAGACACTCGAACGCGAAACCTATGATATCGAGGGACAATATTGGCTCAACCAGGAGAGCGACGAGTACGCCAACGACGCACTTGGTATTGGCACCTACATGGAACATGCACGTAACCGACTGACCGCCACCGTAACTAGTTTCGGACTTACCGGACGAAACCGATTCGGCAACCATGACCTGCGTTATGGACTGCTGTTGAAGAAGGAAAAGGTCGAAGAGGATATGCGCGAATGGGAGATGCGCGACTCCGTCGGCTATTCCCTCCCCCACAGCAACAATGGTAAACGCCTCGACCTTATTTACAACCTTGTTTCCGACAATGAAGTCAGCAGCAACAGAATCGAAGGGTATATTCAGGACACCTATCGTCATAACTATGACGAAGGAGAACTGACCCTCAACTATGGCTTGCGTGTCGCCCACTGGGACTGGAACGACGAATGGATTATCAGCCCACGAGCCACTGTCGGTTTTATCCCTGCCGCTAACGACAACATCACACTTAGATTCTCCACCGGTGTCTATTATCAAGCGCCCTTCTACAAGGAAGTCAAGGACACCACGACGGTGAACGGCAATACCAGTGTGGTGCTCAACAAGAACATCAAGTCACAGCGTTCGGTTCATTTCGTGCTGGCCGGCGATTACCGTTTTCGCGTCAATAACCGTCCGTTCAAAGCCACGGCAGAAGTCTATTACAAAGCGTTGAGCAACCTCATTCCTTACAATGTCGATAATGTCCGTGTGATTTACTACGGACAGAACATGGCCGATGGTTATGCCGTGGGTCTCGACATGAAACTCTATGGTGAGTTCGTACCTGGCACGGACTCATGGGTAAGCCTCGGATTGCTCAAGACTCAGGAGAAAATCAACGGAAAGTCTGTACCTCGTCCTACCGACCAATTGCTCAACGCATCTGTGTTCTTCAGCGACTACTTCCCCAACACCGACCGGTGGAAGATGACCATCCGTGGTCACTACGCTGGTGGACTGCCTTTCGGCCCACCGCATCTCGGACGCGAGAAACAAGTCTTCCGCATGTCGGCTTACCGTCGTCTCGACCTCGGCCTATCCTACCGTCTGCTGAACAATGAGAACCGTACCCAGACACGCGGCATCGGACGTGCACTGCGCAACGTATGGCTCGGCATCGATGCCTTCAACATCCTCGACATCAGCAACGTCAACTCCTACTATTGGGTCACTGACATCAGCAGCCACCAGTATGCTGTGCCCAACTACCTCACCGGACGACAAATCAACGGACGCATCCTCATCGAGTTCTGACGGTACCGCATCTTAGGTGAATCAGATATTTTTGTGCCCCTCACTTTTTTCATTCAGGGAAAAAGTGTAATTTTGCCATGTACATAAACAAAGCACAGAAATTAACGACAAAAGATGCATAGACAACACACAATATTAAAAACCGTGATGATGGTTTTGGCCTTGCTGTGCACACAGCTGGCAAGCGCACAGAACGAAGTGATAGAGGTCAGTTCACATGTGGTTGACGCAAAAACTGGCGAATCACTACCCTACGTCAATATTTACGCCGCAAAGGGCGTTGGTACCATCACCAACGCCGAGGGCGATTTCACACTGAAAGTTAACGCCGACGCATCGTTGAGATTCAGTTTCGTGGGATATGAGACGGCCCAAATTAAAGCCAGCGAAATGCCCAGCCGGGTAAAGCTCAAACCCATGACGAGAACACTCGGCGAGGTGCAGGTCATCCCATGGGAGACAATCCTCGTGAAAGCGGGAAACAAAATCAACAAGGACTACAGTAAGCACCGCAGGGAGAACAGCAATTACTTCTACCGACTTACCACTTCCTACAGACGCAAGAATATGGCCGAGGCATTCATCAGTGCCAAGTCGGCGGCTAACCTGAGAGACATCACTTTCCTCAAGGGACGGTACGGGAAACTCACACCTGAAGGCCTCACCCAACCCACCATCGCCAACATGAATTTCCACCACCCGTTGGAGCTTGGTCCCAAGATTGCCGACAGTCGGTTCTGGAGCGCACTGCGCACCCCTGTTCCCGAATTGCCTTCGGTCCATTACCTCAGCATCTACTACGACATCGAAGGAGAGGAACTGACTGACAACAAGGGGAACAACATCTACAAATTCAATCTCAAAAGGAAAAAGACCAAGAACCAGTTCTGCATACTCACTGGCACGCTCTACATCGATGCCAAGAGCCTGAAGGTGCTGAAATTCGAAGGACAGGTGGAGAACATGTTTCTCGACATCTTCAAAGACTTCTACCATACCGCCTCACGCATAATGATTGACCTGACCGTGAACTACAGCCATGACAAAGGCTACACGCAGGTGCAAAGCATCATCTACCACATGACTAATGGCGACTTGAGCAGTCAGGCCATACTCTACAACGTGGACGATATGGATCTGAATCTGGAGAACAAGGAGAAAAAGAGCAAGAAGGCGGGCGAGAACATGCTGGCCAGCATCAGCGACGCTGGATTCGACCAAATACTCTGGAACCACTCCAACATCGTGCAGCGAACAAAGGAAGAAGAGATGCTCGCTGGTATGACCGACCAGTCAATAGAGGTCAACGATTCCCTGGAAGAACGGCCTTCCACCCCCATGGACATCCTCGTGGACCACCTCAAGCGCTTCGGACAAGCCCTGCCACAGGAGAAGGTATATGTCCATCTCGACAACACCAACTACTTCATCGGCGACACCATCTGGTTCTCAGCCTACACCACACAGACCAACGACGGAAAGCCCTCTAAGATTAGCGGTGTACTCTACGTCGAACTCTACAACCAGGAAGGCTACCTCGTGGAGCGCAAGTTGGTGGAGATGAACAACGGACGAGGCTATGGCAACTTCATCATCGACCCCGACGCCTACGCGGGCTACTACGAGCTGAGAGCCTACACGCGGTGGCAGCTCAACTGGGGAGAGTACCAGCGACGACACGCTAAGGATGCCGAGGATTGGTTCATTTCCAGAGAGATGCAACACAACTTCTACCGCGACTACGACAAACTCTACAGCCGTGTCTTCCCCGTCTATGACCAACCCAAGGCAAAAGGCGACTACACCGAAACAATGACCCGAAAGGTGATGCGCCGAGTGTATAAACGCGACCCACATACACGAGAGCGACAACTCACATTCTATCCCGAGGGAGGCCAACTGGTGGTGGGGTTGCCCTGCCGTGTGGCATTCGAAGCCACCTGGGACGACGGGCAGGAACTGGAGGGTTCAATAGGTGATGCCAAAGCCGAGAACAGAGGCCGTGGTACCATCACAGTCACACCTGCCGACATCAAGCCCCAGGAACTGACGTTCACCACCACCGACGGAGCCGAGGTGAAAGGCCGCCTGCCCGAGCCCGCCAAAAGCGGAGTGGCACTGCGGGTGGATGTGGGACGCGACAGCATCGACATCATCGTCCGTCGCACAAGCGACCTTCTGACCGACACCCTCGGACTGACCATCATGCGCGA
>JAFXVU010000007.1 GCA_017534705.1 Bacteroidaceae bacterium | reverse complement strand
TCGCAGCGCTTTGCTTCCGTTTATTCCTTGAGCCATTACTGGTTTCCAAGAACAAAGAAGACAAACAATGTTGTTGTAAAAAATAAAAAATGAGATGATGAAACAGTGTAGAATTATTCTTGTAGGTGGTTTTCTCGGAGCAGGGAAAACAACCCTTATCTGGCGAGTAGCCGAACGTCTGATGTCAGTTGGCAAAGGTGTAGGCCTCATCACCAACGACCAAGCCCCAGAACTGGTGGACAGTGAATTGCTTCGCCGCCAGAATCTTGCGGTCAGCGAAGTGGCAGGCAGTTGTTTCTGCTGTAACTTCAATGGCTTCACGGATGCGGTGAAACAGGTATCGGAAGGTGCAGACTACGTCTTGAGCGAGCCTGTGGGCAGTTGCGCCGACCTCTCTGCAACCATTCTCCAGCCGCTAAAGAAATATTGGAACACGACTTTGCTCGTTGCTCCGTTGACAGTACTTGCAGACCCTGGCCGACTGGCTTCCATACTCCAAGGAGAACAGGCAGGACTTCATGAGGATGCGGCTTATATCTATCGTAAACAGTTGGAGGAAGCCGACATCATTGTCATCACCAAGTCCGACACCTTGTCGGTTGAGGAGATGACGCAGCTGAAAGCAAAGACGGCAGAAGCCTTCCCCAAGAGCCGCGTGATGAGCGTCAGTGCAGTGACAGGCGAGGGTCTGGACGAGTGGCTGGCTGATGTCACCACCCGTACTGATGCAGGAAAGCGTTTGCTTGACATCGACTACGACCGTTACGCCCACGGCGAAGCAGTTCTGGGCTGGCTGAATGGAACCGTCATGCTCCACGCTCCCAAACCAACGGACTGGGATGAATTCCTCAAGAACCTCATCAAAGAATTGCAAAGTGATTTTGAGCAAGAGACGTTGGCTGTAGGTCATGTTAAAATCATCGCAGAGAGTGGCAAGGATTATGCTGTGGCCAACATCACTGGGGCAGATTGTACGCTAACCTTGCGCCCTGGTGTGGGAACTAGTACTGATGTGCGATTGATTATCAACGCGCGTGTGGAGTGCCCGCCCGAGTATCTGGACCAATTGGTACGCGAGGCGCTTGTTCAATCTATCAACGGACGATATACCGAGGAAGTTCTGGCCTGGCGCTACCTTCAGCCCGGCCGTCCGAACCCCACCCACCGATTCAGTGAGGTTGTGGTTTGATGACTTGATAAAATGACAGTTTACATGTAGGGGCGCGATGTTTCGCGTCCCTATTTCTTCAACATCAGCTGAGACACAAAAGAAATATCTGTTTTTCTTGTGGATGTCAGAAATAGTTGGTATTTTTGTAAAGTCAAACCAATGAATAATAACAAATGAAAGCAATATCCACAACAAATGCTCCCGCAGCTATTGGACCCTACAGTCAGGCTATTGTAGCAGGCAACACGGTATATGTATCAGGACAACTGCCTATTGACCCAGCAACAGGTGAATTCGCCGAAGGAGGCATCAAGGCATTGGCCGCTCAATCGCTGACCAACATCAAGAACATCCTCGCCGCTGAAGGTATGGAGATGAGCGAAGTGGTAAAAGTGACAGTGTTGCTACGCGACATCAAAGACTTCGCAGCAGTGAACGAGGTCTATGCACAGTTCTTCAGTGCTCCCTACCCTGCACGAAGCGCCTTCGCCGTGGCCGCTCTACCTAAGGGTGCTGACATCGAAATCGAAGCAATAGCAGTCAGACGTCAAGACTAAACCGTAGACAAGGATTCAACCGACATCATGATATATTTACCCGCAGAATGGCATCATCAATCGGCTGTTCAACTCACTTGGCCACATAGTGGCACCGATTGGGACGAACTGCTTGACGAGGTAGAAGAATGCTATTACCGTCTTGCCCGAGAAATCAGTCTTCGAGAGTTGTTGCTCATTGTGGCCCCGAATGTCACCGAGGTTCAAAACAGTCTGGAAAGCGGTCTGTATGGACGCATACCTGAGGATGAGCGTATCAGTCCCGACTCGTTGTTGCATCGTATATGTTACTTCAGTTGTGACACCAACGACACCTGGGCGCGCGACCATGCCTTCCTGACCTGTCTGGACGATGCAGACCCTTCACGTAGGATTCTGATGGACTTCCGTTTCAACGGATGGGGCATGAAGTTCGCCGCCAATTTCGACAACCAAATCAACAGCCATCTCTCTCAGTCTGGTCTGTTGGACGGTGTCTATCTCGACTGCCGTGACTTCGTACTGGAAGGAGGGTCGATAGAAAGCGATGGTAAAGGTACTATCCTTACCACCAGTTCATGTCTGTTGGCTCCCAACCGCAACGAACCCCTCGATAAAAAAGGCATTGAGCAGTCTTTGCACAACATGCTCAATGCCAAGCGTATCCTATGGCTTGAACACGGATATCTGGCTGGTGACGACACCGATGGACACATTGATACACTCGCACGTTTCTGCAACGCCCATACCATTGCTTATGTGGAATGCACCGACCCAGATGACGAGCATTACGAGGAATTAAACTTGATGAAAAAGGAATTGGAGTCATTCTGTACCTTCGACGGCAAACCCTACCATCTTGTAGCTCTGCCCTTGCCTACTGCAATCTACGATGATGATGGCAACCGATTGCCTGCCACATACGCCAACTTCCTCATCATGAACGATGCTGTGCTTTGCCCGACCTACAATCAGCCAGAAAACGACGCTCTTGCCATTAAGGCGCTCTCTGAGGTGTTTACCGACCGTGAGGTGGTTGGTGTGGATTGCACGGTTCTCATCCGCCAGCATGGTTCCCTCCATTGCTCCACCATGCAATATCCTGATTAAATTACCAAGTGGGAAGGACTTCGTTTTTGCTCTGATTCTTTCGGTCAGATTGTTCCCTATTGCAACAATCCAGCAGCTTTCAAGTAACGGGATTTCATAAGGAAGAGGTTGCAACGTGCCTCGACATCGTCGGCATAAGCCTTTTGCCAGAGAGACTGGGCTTCAAGATGCTCAGTGAGGGTTTCGTAGCCCACATCAAACTGCTTTCTGGACATTCGCACATTCTCCTCAGCTTGTTCCAAAGACTTAGCCGTCATCTTCACTTCCGCTATCGCCTCATTGAGGTTGTTGGCGGCTTGTGTGAGTTCAAGCGTCATCTTGTTGTTGAGGTCTTCGCGTTCGAGACTTGCCAACCGTTCCTCAGCCTTGGCAATCCTTACCTTATGGCTTCCCTCGCCAAAATGAAAGACGGGAAACTTTAAGGTGACCATCGCTGAAGCCGCGCCATTGTCTATCAGTCTTTTGCCATCGAGTTTCATGCCGTTGATGTAGGTGTAACCACCAGTCAACGCCACATTGGGCAGATAGTCGCTCCTCGTCAGCTTCACTTGTTCGTGGGCCAACTCCATTTTCTGATTGAGCATCTCATACTCTGGACGATTGATAATCAGTAATGGGTCGACGACAACACCCTGATTATCCGCTCCCTTCAGTTCTGTCGCATCCACATCGATGTCTGCATCAAGCGGTTTTCCTATATAATAACACAGGTTCATCTTTGCCAACCGCACAGCATTGTTGGCTTTCTGAATCGACAATTCCACTTCGTTCTGCTTCACCTGCACTTTCAACACATCATTGCGGGTTCGCATCCCATGCCGGAATGCACTCTCCACATTCTTATAGAGTTCGTCGAGCATGGTCTTGTAGGCTTCAGCCACCTTCACCATCTCCTTGGCCCTAACCACCATGGTGTAAGCCTCGTCGGTGGCAACAATCACCTCCGACTCAGTCTTTTTGATATTGAGTCCGGCAATCTTTTCCCCTATCTTCGACATGTTGTAGGCAACGGAGACCTTTCCTCCCATATAAATGGGCTGTTCAAACATCACGCCTCCGAGAAACACATTGTCCATCTTGAATTTCATCTTCTGTGCAGGGAAATCGGCATACTGGTTGAGTGTATATGTGCCGTCGGCGTTCATTGTCACATTGGGAACGAACTGCCCAGCGGCATCGTTGTAGGTGTAGATAGGCAGATGCCCGCCCGGAATCTTCACGTCGCTCTTGCCAAAACTATAAAGGTCGGCAGCCACGATGTCAAATTTGGGTAAGAAATTGGTTTTGTAAAGACGGACAGTATGTGAAGACTTTTCCTGCTCCACTCTCGACTGCTCCACCTGTTTGTTGTTCTCCACAGCCGCCAGACGGCATTGTTCGAGGGTCATGGTCTGTGCATAGCCAAAGGCAGTGTATGCCACGGCCGATATCATGAAAAGCAAACGTTTCATATTCATCATTGTTATTTTATCTTGAAGAACAAAGAATAGAGGACTGGAAGGAAAATCAGTGTGACGAGTGTTCCCACCATGAGGCCGCCCATGATGGTCACGGCGAGCGACCCGAAAAGCGCGTCGGTGATGAGCGGTATCATACCCAGCACTGTGGTAGCAGCAGCCATGGCCACAGCCCTTAGTCTGCTCTTACTACTTTGTATCAACGCTTTCTTTGGTTCAATTCCCGATTGAATCTCCGCATCTATCTCGTCCATCAGCACAATACCGTTCTTGATAATCATGCCAATGAGTCCGAGCACACCGACTATCGCCACGAAACCGAAGGACTTGCCCGAAATGAGCACTGCCGGTATCACACCTATCAGCACGACAGGAATGCAACAGAAAATGATGACGGGTTTCTTATAGTCCTTGAAAAGAAGGATGAGAATGCCTATCATGATGAGAATAGCCAGTGGGAAGTTGTTGAAGAGGTAACGCATCGACTGGTCGCTAGCTTTCTTCTCGCCTTCCCAAGTCATGGAATATCCTTCAGGCAGATGCAATTGCTGAAGCTGCGCCTCAAGACTCTGCCGTGCCACCTCTGTTCCTTCTCCTGGCGCGGGGCTGCATTGCACACGCTGAGAGCGTTGTCCGTTGTATCGAACCACCACAGGGTCTTCCCAATGGATATCGACCGTCTTTGCCACTTGGGAGAGAGGCACTGTGCTGGTCAGCTGTTCCAAGATGGATTGCTTGGTGATTTGTCCCGACATGAGTTTACCGAGGCTCAAGTTGTTGAGCAATCCATTAACATTAGGCATGAGTCCAAACACAGAGGCATTATTGAGGTCCTCGAGTCGGTTTCCTTGGTTGTCAGTGCAATTGACATAGATATTCTCAGGATGAATACCGTCATAGAAAGTACCTATAGGCACACCACCCGTATAGGATAGCATAGAGAGTCCGATGTCGCTTCGGCTCAACCCTACCCTTCTGGCATCAGGCTGGCTGTATTCCACCATCAACACAGGAACTTTGGGTTCCCAATCGGTGGTAGGAAGACACAGTTTGCTGTTGTTTGCCACCATCGCCATCGTTGAGTCCGTCAGTCGGTGCAACACCTCTGGGTCGGGACCGCAGAACACCACTTCAATGGGGAATTTCTTATACATCAGGTTGTAGCGCTTCAGCTTGACGTAAGCCTGTGGATAGCGTTTAGTGAGAGTGTCCTGAATCTCATCGATATTATCCACCAGTTTTTTTGACGACTTGAAATCTACGATTAATTCTCCGTATGACAGAGATGGTGTGGCGATGGAACGTACAAGGTTGTAGCGGCTTGGCGTTCCTCCGAGCGATGTGGTGACATGAGTCACTTCATCGCGTGACTGCAAGTACTCGCGAATCTCGTTCAGGTCGCTTTCCACCTGGGTGTAGTTAGTGCCCTCGGGCAGTTTGTACTCCATATAGAGTTGGTCGTACTCCATGTCAGGGAAGAAAGCCTGCTTGACATATTTGAAGGCAAAACTACAAAGGAAAAGCAGTCCTATGGTGGAGACAATAATAATCATGCGGTTGTTGAGTGCCACATTCAGCACCTTATCCAATATCCTATAGGATTTTCCGGAATATTCTTCTTTCTTTTCCTCATCCTGCTTGTCCTGTTCTTTCTTTTTTGGCAACCACCTGTCCGCCATGAGCGGCACATGTATAAGCGCGAGAATCCAGCTCAGCAACAGGGAAACGGCCAGTACCACAAACAGGTCGTGCACATACAATCCGGTGGTGTCGGGACTTAGGAAAATAGGCAGGAAAGCCAGGATGGCGATAAGTGTTGCTCCGAGCAGTGGCATGGCAGTTTTTCCTCCAATGCTTGTCAGTGCCTCGAAACGCGACTTGCCGTTTTTCAGATCCACCAGAATGCCATCGACAATGACAATGGCGTTGTCTACCAGCATACCCATTGCCACAATCAGAGAGGCGAGCGACACACGCTGCAGGGTTCCGTCCATGCGCCCAAGAATCAAGAATGAGCCCAGGACAATAACCACAAGGCTGATGCCAATGATGATTCCACTTCGCAATCCCATCGTGAAAATCAGTACCACCACAACGATAAGCACCGACTCGAGCAAATTGATCAGGAAAGTACCGAGAGCGTTGCTCACTCTCTCCGGCTGGAAAAAGACCTTATGGTACTCGATGCCGACAGGCATTCGGTTCTCTATGCTCTTCAGTTTCTTCTGCACATTCGCACCAACCTTAAGAATATCGTACTTCGGTGAGCATGCGATGGAAATGGCCAGTGCGTGTTCTCCATCGTAGAGCAACTGATTACGGGTAGGTTGCTCATAACCTTTCTCCACCTTGGCGATGTCTTTGATTTTCAATTGGTCATTGTCGTGTCCTTGTATGAGCATCTCCTCGATGTCATCCACCGTTTTGAACTTGTCGCTCACGCTTACCCTGACACGACTTGTGCCATTTTCGAAATAACCTGAATAGACGGTGGAGTTTTGTCCGTTGAGTGTCTGAATCACCTCCACGGGCATCACCCCCATATTAGCCATTTTGTCCTGCAGCAAGTTGATGTTGATACATTCGGTGCGCTTGCCGTAAATATCAACTCTTGAGACACCGTCAATGCTCGACACCTCGCGTTTGATGAGTTCGGCATAATCCGACATCTGGCGGTCGTTGAGCCCATCCCCGGTGAGGGCATACATCATGCCAAACACCTCGCCGAAATCGTCTTTCACAATGGGTTTTCTGGCTCCTTCAGGAAAGGCAGTTGCGGCATTGTCCACCTTACGCCGCAAGATATCCCACTGTTGCTGCAACTCGTTGGTCTTGGTGGTGGCGTCGAGTTCCACACTGATGATGCTCAGGTCGTTGTAGGAGTAACTTTCAAGATTGGCCACTCCCGACATCTCATTGATGGCTTTTTCGAGAGGGTCAGTGATTTCCAACTCCACTTCATGAGCAGAAGCACCAGGGAAAGTAGTGACTATCATCGCCAGTCTCACTGGAATGGAAGGGTCCTCAAGTTTACTCATCTCTATTGCAGCCTTGATACCACCAAAACAGAGGCAAAGGATAATGAAATAGATGAGTTTCTTATTGTTGAACGCCCATGCGCTGATATTCATGTTCATAGCAAGCCTCCTATATTAGATTTGCTGGCTGTGGGAAGTGGTTTGACTCTCTGTCCATTGGTGAGTTTATGCACACCGGCAGTCACTATCCTTTCATACCCCTCAAGTCCGTTGGTGACAATGGCCTTCCCTTTAGATGTCAGACGGCTGACCTTCACTTCCCTTCTGTTCACCTTGCCAGTCTTGTCGTCATAGAGATAGACGAACTGCTTGCCTTCAGCCTCGAAAAGCGCCTCTTTAGAGATGGAAATAATCGTACCCTCATCCGTTGCTCGTTCAATCTTTACCATTGTGGTCATGCCAGGAGTGATGTTAGGATCAACAGGTCCGTTGAAACGCAGGCGCACATTATAGAGTTGGTTGTTGTTAGCCTCGTTGTTGATGCGAGAAACAGAGAGAGGATATGTTTTACCTGGAATGACATCGAAAGAACAACTATAGGAAAGGAAGTTTGCCCTTTTTGCGAAGTCGTTGCTACTGAGGTTGATTTCGACCTCTGTGTTCGCTCCACTGGATATAGAGACAATAGGCATTCCCTGCGCGACGGTCTCACCCGCTTCATGATAACGAGCGGACACATAACCGCTGATAGGCGCCACCAGTTTGGTGTCGTTAAGTTGGTTGCGGGCATTGTTGAGTTTTTCTGTAATCTGCTGAAGCCCGAAGCGGGCCTTGTCGTAATTGTTGGCGGTTGTGCTGCCTTCTTGATACATAGCGATAATACGTTCGGCCTCCGCCTTCACCGACTGATATTCGGCCTCAACAGCCTTATACTGAAGGTTATAGTCGCGAAGATCCATTTCAGCAATCACTTGTCCTTTTTTGACATAATCACCCTCTTTGACACGCATGCTTATAATGGGACCTGACACACGGAAGGAAACATTCACCTCATCAGCGGGTTTTGTCCGACCAGGATATTCAAGGATACGGGCAGAGATGGCGCCATCAACAGCCTCCACCTTCACATACGGCACATGATCAACTTCTTCCTTGCCTTTCTCGCCACATGACGTCAACATGAGGACAGCAGCAAGAATGAGTACTGGAAATAAACAAATTTTTCTCAACATAGTTCTATCGGCGTTTCTATTTATTCGGGAAACCAAAAATGATGTTTTACCATGCAAATGTCTGCAAAATCAGTGGATAATTCAAGTTTTCAATGACACAAAAATTGTCCTAAAGGTCGAATTTAAGAAGTTTAACATAAAAAACGGGCGGTCCAGCCCAAACACCTAAACCGCCCGCTATAAAAACATTGTTTTTTACTACCCTATTTTTCTCATCAGGTCACCAAGTTGTTGGAAGACCATCTCAAAGGTCATGCCATATCGCTCGAGTTCGCGTTTGGCTTTCACAATCGTCCCCCCCTTGTTGACATCCACGTCTTTCAGAATACTCATGTAGCGATGGAATTCAGCGGGAATCATGTTACCACGACCGGCGTCTTGCCGTGTGATATTGCGTGGATTGAGGTAGTTGTCATACTGTTTTGTGCACTGTCGGCATGCTTCACGTATCTTGGCTATGCCAGAAGTGGCCGTTGATGGGTTACTCAATTCTTTCACGCCTTGACTGAACCATTCTTGGCACTTGTAGGTCATAGCGTCGGCCACCATGTCGGCATCTTTCAGATGCACTGCGCCTTTGGTTTTATCCGATAAGATCTTAAAGTTTTCTGTGCCATAACTCTCTGGATGAAGGTCGCTCTGCACAACGGTCTGGTCGGCCTTTTTGGCAAAACGGTCTGCAAAAGACTGTTCTGCCGCCACGAATTCATTAGCCGTCTCGAAGTACTTGCGGTTGTAGAGTTGCTCTGTCTTCGTCTGGTCGAAAAACACGGGTTTGCCAGTTTTAGGATCATCATAATAGAAGGTGACATCGTGGTCATAAGTGATTTTTTGGCCTTCTTTAAGTGCTTGTTGAGTGGATGCAGAGGCATTGAATGTCTTGATTTCACTTGGATCCACATGCAATTCTTTAGCCAGTTCAGCCTTCACCTTGAGTTCAGCTGTGGTATGAATACTCGAAATCTCCTTGTTGAATTTTGCGCGAGTATTCTTCAAACCACCATCTTTGTAGTTGGCCAATAGACTCATTGCGTTTTTGTCCTTTTGAATCTCAAGGGCCAATTCCTTCTTCAGTTTGGCATTCACAGGCGAATCATCAAGCATTTCTATAGCAGCACGGTAGTTCTCAATCTTCTCCCTACCGAGTTCGAGTCCTTCTATCTCCGCTTTCTGCATTTTGACCTCATCCATCGTGTAATGCCGATCGTAGCCAAGTTGTTTTGGTTTTGGAGACTCGTCCATACCGATGGACTTGTGCTTCACAGTACCGTCTTCCAAAGCGGGCCTCTTTACTGTGCCGTCTTCCAAAGCGGGTTTCTTCACAGTAGCATCGTCCAAAGCGGGTCTCTTCACTGTGGCATCATCCAAAGCGGGTTTCTTCACTGTGGCATCGTCTAAAGCGGGTCTCTTCACTGTGGCATCATCCAAAGCAGGTCTCTTCACTGTAGCATCGTCTAAAGCGGGTCTCTTCACTGTGGCATCGTCCAAAGCGGGTCTCTTCACTGTGGCATCATCCAACGACACTTTTTGTGTTCCACCTCTCAGGTTATTGCCTTTGTTCAGGGAAATGTCCGCTTTTGCTTTCACCGCCTTAGTATCGACGATGGCCTGCTTCACACTTCGTCCCTTCGTGATGTTGCCATAATACTCTTTGGCCTTGGCTTTGAGGTTTTCAGGAGTGAGTCCTGCCTTGGTGGCCCCCTTCTTGAGCATTCCCATACCAAGGTCGGAAACCTTCTCCATGATATACTCACGTGCCACGACCTTCACGCCACAGCAGAATGCGCCGAAGACGTTGTCGCCTCCCTTATCGACGTAATTCTTCATCTCGCGCACCACCTCCATGGATGTGAACACCACCTCAGAGCAACCTAAGGTGAAGACTCCGAGAGCCATGCGCGAAAAGAAGCCTAAGGAGTCTTCCACCTCCTTGCCCTTGGCCATGAAAGCATCGAAGAACATCATAAGTTCGTCGCCTAATGTCACTTTCTCCGCCTCAGCATTGGCTCCGGCAAAGGTGCCTTGAAGGAAACAAGTCCATATACGCCGTACAGTCCTCAACTGCTCCTTGTCGTAGCCGTAAGCGGCATCATAACCGTCGAGCATGGTCTGTATATAACGGTCGAGCGGTGCGAGGTTTTTCAGATAACCATGGGTGAAGATGACGCTCTGGATGCGAATGAGATTCTCAGCGATGCGCTCGTCATCCTTCAACTGTGCCATACCGTCCGCCGTGTCCTTGCTCTGTCGAACGGGCTGAGAGTGGAGACTCACTTCCTTCTCCAAGTTATAGTTTCGGTTATTAAAGGAGGTCTTGACCTTCATTTTTGCATTGACGCGCAGTGGCGCGTCGAGTCCGTGCCTGATGCATCGGAAGATGATGGGTCGTGCCCCATCCTCAATGTTCTTTCGTGGTTCCCAGTCAATGCCGAGTTTATCAACCAATTCCTGTCTGTTCTCATCCACTGCCTCGAACTTGATTTCATCGGGTACAGCAGGAATGCGGAGGACCTGATGGCTCTCCTCGTCATACTCAAAGAGCCGGAGTTTGCATTTGGTCTCAGCCGGTGTCATCGTCTTCACCTCATAGTTGGGTTCATCAACTGTGTTCCATGGCGTGGTGTTGACCGTTTGTTCAAAGCGGAATCGATTGCTCAGATGGTTGGCCATGTCGTACTCCTCGATATAGCACTTGATGTAGGTAGTGTCGATGGTCAGTCCCATCTGGAACCTGCAGATTGGGTAGTCGGTCTCGACTTTCCGGTCGTTCTCGTTGGTGGCTTTGATGTGGAGCGAGTAATAACTGTATTTTCCCGGCTCCAGTTTGTTCTTGAAGTCAGCACAGTCCTTGTTCTCTTTCAACACGGCAAACCAGAGGTCCTTCTTCTTCTTCACCTCCACGTGGTAGGCGTCCTTCTCCATCGTGAGTGTCACTTTCGGATTCTCTCCAAGTCCAAGCACCACGAAGGGGAGTTCGACGGTCTTCTCATAGTCAGCGGGCAGTGTGAGGTTGTCCTGCCCAAAGAGGATCTGGGCTCCTTCGATATTGAAGTGGACATGGTTGGTGAAAGATACACCCTCAGCGGACATTGAGAAATGAACGATGGCCTCCATGGGAACGTTCTTGGCATCGGGTGCATTCACGTACGCCTCTTTGTATTCACCTTTCATTGAGTTGGTGCCGACCTGGAGGTAATCATCGCCAGTGATTCTGATCATGGCGGTCAATGAAGGTTCGGTGATTTCATATCCTTCAGGAGTGATCCTGACAATACGTGCATAGACGGGTTTGGGATCTTCGCCTGGAGTGAAACTGTCGCCGAAATCCTTCATGATGCGCATTTCGAATGTACACCGCTCATTGTAGTCGTCTTCGTCGTCCTGTTTGCTCTTCGGTTTCGACTGTCCTGGAGGCGGTGGTGGAGTGGCCTCATTCTTTTCCCTTCTCCTTTTTCTCCTGTTCCAAAGCGTTATACCGCCACCGAGCGCGATGACTCCGATGATAGTGGGGATGACCCAGGAATTCTCACCTGCGTTGGGGTTGGCGATGGACTCAATTTCCCTATGGTTGCCGTCCATGTCCGACGTCGTGTCTTCCTCGACGGGTGGTGGTGCCGCTGCGTCCCAGGTAAAGGTGAATGCAATGTTGGTGGTTTCCATAAAAGCCTCCTCAATAGACAAAAGTTGCTCTGTTATAGGTCGCTGTTTCTGGTGATGTACTTGAATTTCAAGGGTGAATGATCCTTCCCCCTCCGTTATCAACCTATTGAATAAATCATACCGTTTGGTAAATGCGTATCTACGACGGACATGGTAAGGTTCGCCATCGATGATAGACTCATTGTTTCCATCGAGTAAGACCAAAGAGGCTCCTCCACTGAAACTGACAGACAGTTGGTACCTGTTAAACTTCATGTGATACTCCGACGGATATTCATTAGAATTGTATCTAGGGTTGTTGACTTTTTCCGAAGGAGTGAACACCACGTCAAGGATAAACTCCCTTCCATTGCGGATGTTACCCATATCGACTTTGAAAGAGCGACTCTCTGCCCAGCGCTTGAATTCATCTGTATTGACTGTTTGTGTTCTTGGGTTATCCTCCACAAGCGACATGCCACCTTCCACACCAGTTATCGAATATTTGAGCGTTCCGAACTGTGTGTCAACGGTTCGCGAGATGGCGGCAGCTGTGAGGGAGGTCAAAAGCAACAGCAACAGAACGCTTGTTCTAGTTCGATTCATTGTCTAAAGTCTATGTTCTAAAGACTAAAAAAACTAATATCTGATACCTAAAGCCTAAAATTCCCTTTCCTCAGGAGCCGGAGAAAAGCGTTCTGCGCCGGTGACGAGGTGCAGATGATTTCTCCGCTTGAGGCACTGGCCTTGATGTCGTTGTCGCGGAGTTGTGCTATGATATCGCGTATGCTATTGAAGGTCCTTTGTACGCCCTGCTGTATGTCTTGCGGACTATACGTAGGTGGCGGTGTATTTGCAGGTGGAGGTGTATTTACAGGTGGAGGTGTAGCAACTCCTGGTTGTGGAGGTGTTTGTTCACGCCCAGGCGATGTAGGTTGCCGCAAGTTGGTTGGAGGCGGTGTTTGTGGCCTTGGCTGCGGAGGTGTCTGCCGATTTACTGGTGGCGGCACGGTCTGCCGCAAGTTGGTTGGCGGCGGTGTGGGTGCAGTCGGTTGAGGATTAAAAGGCCTTGACGTCGGTGTTGGCGTCGTTTGGTTGTTCTGTGGTGTGGAATTCGGTGGTGGAGGTGTAGCCGTCCGAGGCGTTTGCTGCCCTGGTGGTGGCGGAGTTGTTGCCACGACAGCCTTTCCGCATTTAGTACAAAAATGGGCGTTGTCAGCCAACTGAAAACCACAATATCTACAATACATCATGACAAAATAAAGTTATCAAGTTAAGAATCATTTTCTAGAGATTTTAAAGGGG
>JAFXVU010000094.1 GCA_017534705.1 Bacteroidaceae bacterium | reverse complement strand
TGGGGTTTGGTACGCTCGAATTTTTCTTTTGCCATAGCTTAATTTTCTTTTTTCTAATTATGTAAAATATTGTTTTGAATCTTTCTACCGAAGAGCTGTTATCGAGACTTGAACTCGAGACCTCTTCCTTACCAAGGAAGTGCTCTACCGCTGAGCTATAACAGCCTGTGATTTTCTGCCGGAGCAGACACATTTAGAATTTAGTGGGCACAGATGGATTCGAACCACCGAAGGCGAAAGCCAGCAGATTTACAGTCTGCCCCATTTGGCCACTCTGGAATATGCCCATCACTCTTGTTCGAAAGTGATCCGTATAGGATTCAAACCTATAACCTCTTGATCCGTAGTCAAGTGCTCTATTCAGTTGAGCTAACGGACCTTTTTCGGAACGATTTGTGGGCGCTGACGGATTCGAACCGCCGACCCTCTGCTTGTAAGGCAGACGCTCTGAACCAGCTGAGCTAAGCGCCCTCATTCCCAAAAGCGAGTGCAAAGTTACGACTACTTTTCCTAACTTCCAAATTTTTTCAGGTAAAAATTTCAATGTTTTTTACAAGTTGCTGAAAATCAATTATAAAAAACTTTGGAAAAATTAGTGGCCTTGAGTGGGGTAGGGTAGATGTGGCTTAAACGTTCCTGATGATGCGTGTTCCATCGCATCCCATCCTTTCGGCGCCTTTCAGTTTGCTGTTGATGACGGCCTCGTCAAGCACATAATATTTGAGCGCAGCGGAGTTGGGATAGCGGTTGAAAAAGATGTTGTCGCTCATATAGAGTTCGACTGACCTGACTTGTGGTGAAGCGGTCACCGCATTGTAGTACTTGAGTATGCTTGGCAGGACTCTTGGCAGCACCTTGATGCCTTTGACGCCGTTGTTCATGGTGATGACAGCGACAACGTGCCAGTGGCGGCGGGTGTCTTCCATTTTCTCTTTCTGCTCCTTGGTGCCCTTGTGGGAGATGGTGAGGTGACGTCCGTAGGTGGAGTTGATGAGTTCCATCTTTTGTCGGAACAAGATGCCGTGGGGTGCGGTGTCTCTGAAGTTGTTCACTCCTATATAATAATGTATCATTTCATGGATGAGGATATCGTCGAGTTCGTCCTCGGGCAGGTCAGCCCTGAGGCTCAGCCGGATGCGGAAATCGTATTTCTCCTGGGTGCCATCGGCTTTCTTTCTGATTTTGTGGGTACACTGTCCGAGATAGGTTTTCGCATTGCACATCTCGATGGTGACGGGAGGCAGTTTTCCTCCAAAGCAGAGGTTGTTGAAATGGTTGAATTTCCTGACGGCGTAGGGATGGCAGAATTTCATTGTTCGTTTGTGTTTTTGTCCTGTAATTCTGAATTGGCTATGCATTTTGGGCAAAGGTATCATTTTTATCGTGTTTTTTCAACTTTTTCTCTCTTGTTATATGTTTCGATGAATTCTTTTCACCTACATTTTCATCTCTATACTTGGTATTCCCCTTTGTTTGAGTTAATTTTGCCAAAAAAAGAGGATATGAAAAGATTCTGCCTTTTAATGCTTGTCCTGCTCACCGTTGTCGGTTGTGTCTACGCCAATCCGGTAGACGACCTTTTGGAACGTATCGACCATGGTGCCTCAAGGAAGTTCAAGACACAACTGGTCAAGGCCGACCGCGACTTTTTCGAGCTCGACCAGAGCGGCGCCCGTGTTGTGGTCAGGGGAAACACCTGGGTCAATATCGCCACAGGCATCAACTGGTATTTGAAATACCATGCCGGCATCCACCTCTCGTGGAATGGCATGAAGGCGCGTCTCCCAGAGCAGTTGCCCCCTGTGGCGCATCGGGAGCGGCATGAGACAGACCTCGTGTTGCGGTACGACTTCAATTACTGCACATTCTCTTACTCCATGGCGTTCTGGGACTGGGAGCGTTGGCAGCAGGAAATCGACTGGATGGCGCTCCACGGTGTGAATATGCCCTTGGCGATTGTTGGTGAGGAATGCGTGTGGCGCAACATGCTTCTGCGGTTGGGTTATACCGAGGAGGAAGTGGGACGATTCATAGCTGGACCAGCGTTTCTCGCCTGGTGGGAGATGAACAACCTGGAAGGGTGGGGTGGTCCCTTGCCTTTGTCGTGGTACGACCGTCAGTTACGTCTCCAGCGTCAGATTCTCGCCCGTATGCGGGAGTTGGGCATGCATCCAGTGTTGCCCGGCTATTCTGGTATGGTACCCCATGATGCACGTGAGAAACTGGGGCTCGATGTGGCCGACGCAGGTCTGTGGAACGGTTTCCAACGACCGGCCAACCTTCTGCCTACCGACCCGCGTTTCGACGAGATAGCCCGACTCTATTACGAGGAGCTCACCCGTCTCTTCGGCAAAGCCGACTATTACTCCATGGACCCTTTCCATGAGAGCGCCGATGACAGCCGCATCGACTACGCCGAGGCCGCACGCGCTTTGCTTAAGGCGATGAGAAAAGCCAACTCCAAAGCTGTCTGGGTGGTACAGGGATGGACAGAGAACCCCCGTCCGCAGATGCTCCATGCGCTTAACGAGGGTGATGTCATTGTGCTCGACCTCTTCAGCGAGTGCCGTCCTATGTGGGGCGCGCCATCAGTATGGCGCCGTGAGAACGGTTATGAGGGGCATCATTGGCTCTTCTGCATGCTTGAGAATTTCGGGGCCAATGTGGGGCTTCATGGCCGCATGGACCAGCTCATCGACAATTTCTATATGACCCAGACCCATCCGCTTGCCCGTGGGCTACGGGGTATCGGCTTCACGATGGAGGGTTCGGAAAACAATCCCGTGATGTTCGAGTTGATGAGCGAGTTGCCTTGGCGCGCAGAGAGAATCACAAAGGAGCAGTGGGTGACAGATTATGTCAAGGCCCGTTACGGAACTGACGACCCGACCATACAAGAGGCATGGCAACTGCTGTCCAGCACCATCTACAACTGCCCCTTGGGCAACAACCAGCAGGGACCTCATGAGAGTATCTTCTGCGGAAGGCCATCACTCAATAACTTCCAGGCTTCCAGTTGGTCGAAGATGCGCAACTACTACGACCCGGAGGCTACTTTGCAGGCGGCTCGACTATTGGTATCGGTGGCCGACCGCTACAGGGGCAACAACAATTTCGAGTACGACCTTGTGGATGTCACCCGTCAGGCTGTGGCCGACCAGGCGCGTGTGGTCTATCATCGGGTCATTGCGGATTACAAGGCTTTTTCGCGCAAGGCTTTTGATGCGGATGCCCGTCGTTTCATCGACCTGCTCATGATGCAAGACGAGCTGTTGGGCACACGACGAGAGTTCAGGCTGGGCAACAGGCTCGAGCAAGCACGCAGTTGTGGCTCAACGGCGGCAGAAAGCGACCTTTATGAATGGAACGCCCGAGTGCAAGTGACCACTTGGGGCAACCGTTACTGCGCTGATACAGGAGGTTTGCGCGACTATGCCCACAAGGAGTGGCAGGGAATGCTCAGCGATTTCTATGCTGTGAGGTGGAGGACGTATTTCCAGTTGCTGAGCCAACAGATGGAGGCCTTGACACACCCGATGCCCGACATGCTCGGGGCGGGTCAGAACAGCAACAAGACCGCTACTGAACTCTTCCAGATGGCCCTGCCTCAGGAAGTGGAGGTTGACTGGTATGCCATTGAAGAACCTTGGACTTTGCGGCACAACCTTTATACGGCAGCCCCAGAGGGAAATCCTGTTGATGTGGCGAAGAAGGCCATGCAACTACTGAACGCTATAGCCCAATGAGTAGGCCGCAATGATGACACTCACTGATACATCTACATTATTTAAGACAATGAATACCTCAAAACGACTTCTCTCGCTCGATATCCTCCGTGGTATCACGGTGGCTGGTATGATATTGGTGAACAATGGTTATGGCGAATCATTCGAGATGCTCGAGCACTCGAAGTGGAACGGGATGACGCCTTGCGACCTCGTCTTCCCTTTCTTCCTCTTCATCATGGGCGTCTCCACCTGTTTCTCGCTCTCCAAATGTGGTTTTCGTCCATCTCCACCCGTCATCTGGAGAGTTGTCAGGCGTACCCTTCTTCTTTTTGCCATCGGTTTGGCCATCAACTGGTTCGACCATGCCATCGAAGGCGACTTCCTGTGTTTCGACCATCTCCGTGTGTGGGCAGTCTTGCAGCGCATAGCCCTCTGCTATGGCATCGTGTCGGTCTTCGTGCTGACCGTTAACCACAGGTGGATTCTGCCCACCATCGTCCTATTGCTGGTGGTATATTCCATCATTCTCCTCTGTGGTAACGGCTATGCGGAGGACAGCACCAACATCCTCGCCCGTGTCGACCTCCGTGTCTTTGGTTACGACCATCTCTACCATAAGAGTCCGGTGGATCCAGAGGGGTTGCTCGGCACCATCTCTTCTGTGGCTCATGTGTTGATTGGCTTCTATTGCGGGCTGCTTATCAAACGGCGTGATGCGATCGGCGATAAAGTGCTCTCGCTCTTTTTCGTCGGAGCAGTGCTTGCCTTAGGCGGTTATCTGCTGTCGTATGGTCTGCCGCTGAACAAGCGGATATGGAGTCCAAGTTACGTGATGGTGACCTGTGGCATGGCTTCCTCCCTGTTGGCTTTGCTGATGACCGTCATCGATATCAGGGGACACCGCCGTTGGACAACCTTCTTCCAAGTGTTCGGCATCAACCCACTATTCCTTTATGTGGCCAGTGAGGTTTTTGCCATCCTTTTCGGAGCATGGGGAGTCAGCAATGCTGTTTTCGAGGGCATCCATTCCGTCATCGCCCATCCGCAGACTGCGTCCCTCTGTTACGCGCTCAGTTTTGTCGCTTTCAACTTCCTGTTGGGCTACATCCTTTATCGGCGTCACATCTACATCAAACTTTAATCATTATAAATACAAATAACAAGCAATAAAATGAAAAAGAACATGTTATTTTGTCTTGCCTTCATAGGGAAGAACAAGACATTTCTGCACACCCCTACTTTCGTCGTTGCACTGTTGATGACAGTGCTGCCATGTAAGGCCTGGGCTCAGGAGGAAAATGGTTTCACACGAATCAATGTGGTGGA
>JAFXVU010000093.1 GCA_017534705.1 Bacteroidaceae bacterium | reverse complement strand
GATAATGGTTCGACCGATGGGTCGATGGAAATGGTCGGCGAGAACTTTCCGACTGTGGGCAAGATACAGCTCGACCGTAACTACGGATTCGCTGAAGGCTATAACAAGTCGTTGCGCTTGGTTGAGGCCGAGTACTATGTGTTGTTGAATTCAGATGTGGAGATTCGTGACAAGGGATGGCTCGACCCCCTTGTGGCTTATATGGACAGCCATCCTGACGTTGGTGCTTGCCAGCCTAAGCTGATGAGCCTGCGCAACGATGGAATGTTTGAGTATGCAGGTGCTTCGGGCGGTTTTCTTGACCGCTATGGTTACCCTTTCTGCCGGGGAAGGGTTTTCGACAGGATTGAGGCCGACAAAGGGCAATACGACGAGGTGTCGTCGTTGCTGTGGGCTACTGGCGCTTGCTTGATAGTCCGTGCGGAGTGTTACTGGTCGGTGGGAGGTCTCGACCCAGACTTCTTCGCCCACATGGAAGAGATTGACTTCTGCTGGCGCATGCGCGGCATGGGGTATGGCATTGTGTGCTTGCCCATGTCGAAGGTGTATCATCTGGGCGGGGCCACATTGAGCAAGGAGAATCCACGAAAGACCTACCTGAATTTCCGCAACAACCGGCTCATGCTCTATAAGAACCTTCCCGAGAAAGAACTGCGGTGGGTGCTCTTTGTGCGCTTTTTCCTTGATTTACTCGCGGCGTTGCAGTTCTTGATGAAGGGACACCTCCGCGATGCAAAGGCTGTCGTTCAAGCTTTGCGGGGGTTCGGGCGCATGAAAGGCAGGTACAAGTCTCGCCGTAGGGATGTCCAGTCCAAGAGGGTGGTGGAAACGGTGCCTGAGCGCCGTCGTTTCCTCTTGCTTTGGCAGTTTTATGCGCTTGGACGAAAGACCTATGACCGTTTGCCATTGACCATTGACCATTGACCATTTGCCATTGAGCATTGACCATTGAGCATTGGCTTAGCCTAAAATGCTCACGCTCGGCATAGTTTGAACAAGTTCAACTCTGCACTCGCTTAATCGCATTTTTGAGCATTGACCATTGAGCATTGACCATTGAGCATTGACCATTGAGCATTGGCTTAGCCTAAAATGCTCACGCTCGGCATAGTTTGAACAGGTTCAACTCTGCACTCACTTAATCGCATTTTTGAGCATGGAGTGACAAAAAAGGCACCGCAGAACTGCGATGCCTTTTCCATATTGATATGTCACCTTGCGGTGGTTGTGTCTATTATTCCTCTGCAGGCTCTTCGGTCTTTGACTCGATGTACTCTTCGATTTCCTCCTCCATTGTAGGAGCCTCTTCAGCCTTAGGAGCCTCCTCTGCAGGAGCGTCTTCCTCTTTGGCGGCATCGGCAACAACGTTGAAAGGTATCTCGATAGCCACTTCCTTGTGCAGACGAAGTACTGCAACATGGTTGCCAAGTTCCTTCACTGGTTTGAGCTCTACGTTCTTAGGCTCAACTTGGAAACCGAGTTTCACGAGTTCTGCTGCAATTTGAGCTGGGCCAACGGAACCGTATGTTGTACCGCTTTCAGATACTTTCACAGGTATAGTGAGGCTCACACCCTCGAACTTAGTGGCCTTGTCCTCGGCTTCGGCCTTGATCTTAGCCAGTTTGTGGGCACGCTGCTTCAGTTCCTCGTTGAGCTGCTTGAGAGCATGCTCGGTGGCGAGAACAGCAAATCCCTGTGGGAGGAGATAGTTGCGACCGTATCCGTCCTTCACTGTGAGGACATCGTCCTTGTAGCCTAAGCCCTGGACATCTTTTTTCAATATGATTTTCATATCCTTATTTCCTCCTTATCAATTATTTCAACAAATCGGTTACAAATGGGAGCAATGCCAGATGGCGAGCTCTCTTGACAGCCTGTGCCACACGGCGCTGGTACTTCAGAGATGTACCTGTGATGCGGCGTGGAAGGATCTTTCCCTGCTCGTTGAGGAACTTCTTGAGGAACTCAGGATCCTTGTAGTCGATATACTTGATACCGCTCTTCTTGAAGCGGCAATACTTCTTCTTCTTGACGTCAACTGAAGGTGGAGTCAAATATCTGATTTCTGATACTTCTGCCATAGTTTATTCCTCCTTTTGTTTTTTTAAGTTTCTACGCTTTTCAGCATACTCAATAGCATACTTCTCCAACTTCACGGTGATGTAGCGGAGAACGCGCTCGTCGCGTCGCATCTGCAACTCGAACTTAGCAATCACTGATGGCTCGGCCTTGAATTCGATCAACTGATAGAAACCAGTGGTCTTCTTCTCGATAGGATAAGCCAATTTCCTCAAACCCCAGTTTTCCTCGTTGATAATCTCAGAGCCTGCGGCTGTGAGGATATCACGGAACTTGTCTACCGCTTCCTTCATCTGAACGTCAGACAAAACGGGAGTTAAAATGAAAACGGTTTCGTACTGATTCATAATTGGTTTTAATGTTAATAATAATGTTTTGTAAACAGTGTCCAACCCGCCAACAAGTGGTTCATGGTACACCGTGCGCAAAAATGCGGTGCAAAGTTAGCACATTTTCTTAAAACCACCAATATTTTGTGCATTTTTATTTCTCAAAAATAATAAAATGCGATTGAAAGTGTTTTTTCCCTTGAATAATTTCGTATTTTGCCATTAAATCGCTTAATTTGCAGAATGAAACTTAGAAAGATACAAAAAACACAATAAAAATTATCATCTTATGAAAAATTTAGGCGTTTCATTAATCATCGTTGGTGCTTTGCTTCTCATCCTTGGCGCTTTCTTGTTAAAGGACATGGTTGACTACAACTGGTACACATGGGGAAGTGTGGTGCTCATCATCGTTGGACTTGTTCTCCACATTGTCATCAACAAGAAGCATGTAGGGTAACCGTGAATTCATCGGACTGACGTTGGAGTAAGTACTGAATGAAGAAAGAAAAAAAGGAAACTGTGTTTCCTTTTTTTGTTTTTATTACTCCCACGTCCTGTATTACCTTATTATTCTTGGGGATGTTGGGTTGGGTCGACCCCCTATTGAAGTGGCTTGAGGTCGTTGTTGATAATCTCAAAGGCTGATTCCATGATTTTCTTGGTGGGTATGCCCTTGCGCTGCTCGGCCGTGATGGGGTCGTGCACCGTGAGAGATAGTTTTCCGAAATGCACCAGTTTGGCCTTGCGGTTGAATACTTGGAAAGAACCGTTGATGGTCATTGGCACCAGAGGCAGCCCGATTTCGTTGGCAAGTGTGAACGCGCCTTTCTTGAAAGGCTGCATTTTGCCGTCGTAGGTGCGGGTGCCTTCGGGAAAAATGACGAGTGACATACCCTCTCTTAATGTTTTCTGCGCGCTTTTGACTGTTTCCTGTATGGATGCCAGAGAGTTGCCCACAAACACTTGGTTGGATTTCTGGCAAGCATAACCCACGAAAGGAATTTTCTTCAGATATTCCTTCATCATCCATTTCAGGTTGTGGTCCAAGTATCCGTAGATGAGGAAGATGTCGAAGTACCCCTGGTGGTTGGCGAGGAACACATAAGACTGTTGTTTGTCGAGTTTCTCACGTCCCGTCACCTTCACGCTGATGAGGTAGATGAAGCAAGTGAACCGCGACCAGTAATGGGGCGCCCAGTACGCGATGAACTTGTCGTCGCCCAACATGGCCGCTATGACAACGATGAAAGCGGTGATGATGGTGGCGATGACAAACAGCGGGGTTGCTATGCAGATGCTGTAGAGGGTGTAGAGGAGTCGTAGGATAAGAGACATGATGGAATGTTGAAGTAATTAGTTGGTCGGTGTCGATGTGTTTTATGGCGCTTTGCGTCGGAGTGTGATGACATTCACTTCAGGCCATGCTCCGAAACGGAAGGGGAACATCACAGCGCCTACGCCGTCGCTCACGTCGAGCATCTGGTCGCCTTCGGTGTAGGCCCCAGACCACTCGTCATATACATACTTTACGGGCGACCAGCCAAAGACCTTGAATTGTCCGGCATGTGTGTGTCCGGCAAGGCTGAGAGATATATTGGTTTCGGGAATGACCTTACGCCTCCAGTGAGTAGGGTCGTGCGTGAGCAGGATGCAGAAAGTGCCATCTGCAATGCCTTTGGTGGCTTTGGGGAGGTCGCCGAGCGAAGGGAAAGGAGGTTTTCCGTCGTTTTCCACACCGACGACAGCGATGGAGTCGTTGCCTCGCCGGATGATGCTGTGCTCGTTGAGGAGCAGGGTCCATCCGAATTCTCTTTGTTTGGCTTCCAGTTTTTTGATGTCGGCCTGTTTCTCCTCTTCTGAGGCGTAGCGTATGTAACTACTGTAGTCGTGGTTGCCCATGATGGAGAACACACCGTCTTTGGCCTTGAGCGACGACAGTTGTTGCTCGAACCCATAAACTTCGGCGCACTGGTAGTTCACCAAGTCGCCTCCGAACATGATGGCATCGGCTTCTTGTGCATTGATGAGGTCGGCGATGGTCTGCACGTCTTTCTCGTTGCCCTGGCGGAATGTTCCGATATGCAGGTCGCTGAAGAAAGCTATGCGGTAGCCGTCGAAAGCTGGTGGCAGATTGTCGAAGACAAAGGTCTGCTGATGGACCACGAAATGGTTCCTTCCCCAGCAATAACCGGTAATCAGTATCAGCACAGCCGTTCCTGACGCTGCCATGGCCATAATTCTAAAGACACGTTCCAGAAGTTGGACATGGAACAGATGTCCAATGCCATCGATGATGAAGAACATGGCCTTGGGGACACAGATACATAGGAAGATAATGAAGAACACTCCCACCGCATGCTGGTGGTCGGGTGCAGCGGCGGTGCCTATCCTGATGGTGAACATGTAGATGATGAGCAGTATGGTAGGCAGGAAAAACAGGCATCTCCATAGTCCGCTTTTGACCCACTTGACAATATACATGAAATAGATGTAGATGTCGGGCAGGAACAGAAGCGCCAGCAGCAAGGCTATTGTCTTAATGAACATTTGCATTGTCGTATCTTGTCTTTTTAGTTAGGTGGTGAGTGCTGATGTTGATGAGTTGTTGTGCTCTTGTTTCCCCATGTTTTCAAATCGAGTTGGCGAGGTAGCTTCTCATGACCTCGTCGCTCATTCCTCTTCTTGCCGCATAGTCATGCAGTTGCACTTCATCGATATGTCCCACACTGAAATACTTTGCTTTGGGGTGTGAAATCATAAGGCCGCACACTGATGCGTGGGGTTGCATCATGCCTGTCTCGGTAAGTGTGACTCCGATATCGTTTAGGTGTAGTACACTGTCGATGACCGCGTTTAATGAGATGTCGGGCATGCTGGGATAACCTGTGGCAGGACGTATGCCCTGATAGCGCTCAATGTGCAGTTGGTCGAATGGCAGTCGTTCGTGGGGAGCATATCCCCAGATGGTCCGTCTCACTTCCTCGTGGAATTTGTCGGCGGTGGCCTCTGCCAGTCTGTCGGCCAGTGTCTGCCGCATCATGGCGCTGTAGGGGTCGTTGACTTTGGCATTGAGCACGATGGACTGTGAAGCTGATGTGGCGAAAAGACCTAAGGTGTCGTCTCCGTTCCCGGAAGGTCTTATGAAGTCGCTGAGGCAATAGCACCAGCCGTCGTTGCTGGGTGTCTGCTGTCGGAGCATTGGCAGGCGTGTGGTTTGTCCATTGTGTCGTACCACGATGTCGTCGCCTTCGCTGTTGGCTTGGCATATATAGACCACAGCGTGGGTGGTGTCGTTTTCCGCATCGAGTTCTGAAAGAGTCCGCAGTGCGTCGTGATAAAGGTTGAGCGCTTCCTTGCCTTTGGCTTGCTCGTCTTCAGGCAACGACTTCACCCAGGCAGCTGTGCATCCCTCACAATCGTGAACCTTCGTCAGCGACACCATGGAGGCTGGCAGTCCCCAGGTGTGGAAGAAGTAGAACCAATTGATGTAAGGGGCCACCTCACTGATGCGGTATGTCTTCTTCGTCTTTTTCTGCTCAAAGCCTTGATTACCTGTCATAGACATGGCTTAGGGATTGAACTGCAGCGCTTTGCCTCTTACTCCGTCAACGATGGTGCCATCGCAATAGGCGGTCTTTCCATTGACGATGGTGCGCTCCACTTTCCATTTGTAATGATGCTCGTCCATGGGTGTCCATCCGCATTTGGTGTAGTAGCGGTCTTTCATCACGTCCCAAGGATGATTGGGGTTCACCAGCACCATGTCGGCATAGTACCCTTTTCGGATGAATCCCCTGCGGTCGATGCGGAACAACTTCGCTGGGTTGTGGCACATCAGTTCAACCGTCTTCTCTATGTCTAACACTCCTTCATCCACCATCTCGAGCATGGTGACAAGTGAGAACTGCACCATGGGCATGCCAGAGGCGGCGGTCAAGGCTCCTCCCTGTTTCTCCTTGAGCAGGTGGGGGGCGTGGTCGGTGGCCACTACGTCAATGATGGAGTCGTTGAGCGCTTGGCGAAGTGCGTTGCGGTCGTCGTTGGTCTTGACCGAAGGGTTGCATTTGATTCTTGCTCCGAGGTGGTCGTAGTCGTTGGTGGTGAACACCAGGTGGGCGATAACGGCTTCGGCTGTGATGCGTTTGTTCTCCACAGGACCAGGTTCGAACAACGACAGTTCGTCGGCTGTGGAGATGTGGGCTATGTGCAACCTGGCTCCAGTCTCCTTGGCCAGCATGACGGCCTTTGACGACGAGGCGTAGCAAGCGGCGGTGTTGCGTATGCGTGAGTGATACCTCACGGGGAAATCGTTCTGTCCCTTATAGCGTTTTTTGAATGACTCTATGTTTTGTCGGATGATGGCTGTGTCCTCGCAATGTGCCATGATGAGGAGCGGTGACTGCTGGAACAGAGTCCTGAGCGACTGCTCGTTGTCCATCAGCATATTGCCGGTGCTGCTGCCCATAAACACTTTCACGCCGCACACATGAGTGGGGTCGAGCTGAAGCACGCTGTTGAGATTGTCGTTGGTCGCGCCAAAGTAGAAGGAGTAGTTCACGCGGCTCTTTTCTGCCCCAAGTGAGAATTTCTGCTCCAGCAACTGAAGTGTGGTGGTCTGGGGGTTGGTGTTGGGCATGTCCATAAAGGACGTCACACCTCCTGCCGCGGCTGTACGGCTTTCACTTTCTATGTCGGCCTTATAGGTCAAACCAGGCTCTCGGAAATGCACGTGGTCGTCGATGACGCCCGGCAGCAGGTAGAGACCTGTGGCGTCGATGATGTAGTCGAAGGCGTTCTTGTCGATGTTAGTACTGTCTTCCAGTATGTCGGCAATCAATTCGTCTTCAATCACCACCGAGGCGTCATATTGACGGTTCTCGTTGACGATATGTGCGTTTTGTATCAGTGTTCTCATGATTTCTGTTTCTTGTTGTACTTCTTGAACCATCCGTCGAAGCGGAGGCGAATGACTCCAAATACGGCTTCAGAGAAGATGCCGCCGCTCATTTTCGAGGTTCCTTCCACCCTGTTGACAAAGACGACAGGGACCTCCTTGATGGAGAATCCGCTCTTGTATGCGGTGAACTTCATCTCTATTTGGAAGGCGTATCCCTTGAAACGTATGCTGTCGAGGTCAATGGTGGAAAGCACTTGGCGCCGGTAGCAGACAAAGCCTGCAGTGGTGTCGTGTATGCGTATACCTGTGATGAGTCTCACATACTTAGAGGCGAAATACGACATCAGCACTCTGCCCATGGGCCAGTTCACAACGTTCACTCCTGAGACGTAGCGCGAGCCGATAGACATGTCGTAGCCGTCGTCGTGGCACGCGGCGTAGAGCCGTATCAGGTCAGCGGGGTTGTGGGAGAAGTCGGCGTCCATCTCGAAGATATACTCATAGTCGTGTTGCAGACTCCATTTGAATCCTGCGATGTATGCTGTGCCCAGACCTTGTTTCCCTTTCCGTTCCACGATAAACAGCCGGTCGGTGAATTCATCATTCATCAGCCTCTTTACGATGGCAGCTGTGCCGTCGGGGGACCCGTCGTCAATTACAAGTATATGGAAAGCCTTCTCCAGACTGAAGATGGCTCTGATGATTTTTTCGATGTTCTCCTTTTCGTTGTAAGTGGGGATGATGATGATGCTGTCGCTCATACTATTTTACTATTGTCTGTCAGGTTGTCTGAATGGTTGTCTTACGGTTTGGCACATGTGGTAATCGTATAACTAACCTTGCCTCTGCAACAGGTGATGCAGACGCATTTTCCGCTCTAAACTGCAAAATTACTGATAAAAATCAAAAAAAGGAAACTTAATAGGAATTATTTTGCTTCCTTACGGGGCTGAAAGGCTTAAAATGGGGACAATTAGAGACGCCGCTGTCATTTTATCATGCTGAGGGTGTTGCTTCCATATCCTCAAGAATGGCTAAGCATTCACCTACTGACTGGACGCTTCTGACCGACACCACACAGTGGCCTTCGTTCCTGATTTCCACTTTACGCGGATTGAGGGTGGCGTATCTCAGGATTTTGCCGAAGATGTCGCTTTGGTAGTATGGGCTGTTGATGTTCGACACCAGGTGGAGGAGCATCTTCTCCTGGCGCAGGATGATTTTCTCCACGCCAAGTCTTCGTCCCGCCCATCGAATGGGCATGACCATCATCAATTCGTCGGCCTCTTTGGGCAGGTTGCCGAACCGGTCGATGAGTTGGTTGCGGAATGTCGCGAGTTCGGCCTTGTCCTTGATGGTGTCAAGCTCTTTGTAGAGTTTCATCCTTTCAGTGCTGTTGGGAACATAGATTTGGGGGAAGAGAAGTTCCATGTCGCTGTCGAAGAGTGTTTCGTTGACGAAGGCAAAGTCCTTGACGTATGTTTTCTTCCTTTTGGAGGCACGGGCGTCATCATTGTTGTCGTCGTCTTCGAAGACTGATGCGAATTCGTCTTCCTTGAGTTCCTGCATGGCTTCGTTGAGAACCTTCTGATAGGTCTCGTAGCCGAGGTCAGCAATGAATCCGCTTTGTTCGGCTCCCAGCATGTTGCCAGCTCCGCGTATGTCGAGGTCTTGCATGGCGATATTGAATCCTGAGGCCAGCTCGGAAAAGTCACAGATGGCCTGGAGCCTTCTCCGTGAGTCGTCGGGCAGCAGGTGTAATGGTGGTGCTATGAGATAGCAGAACGCCTTCTTGTTGCTTCGTCCCACACGTCCTCTCATCTGGTGCAAGTCGCTCAGACCGTAGTTCTGGGCGTTGTTGATGATGATGGTGTTCGCATTGGCGATGTCCACACCGTTCTCGACAATGGTGGTGGCTACCATCACGTCATAGTCGTAATTCATGAATTCCAACACGATGTTCTCCAGTTGCTTGGGGTCCATCTGGCCGTGTCCGATGCATACTCTTGCGTCGGGTACATGTTGCCTGATCATGTTGGCGATGTCCTCCAGATTGTTCACTCGGTTATTGACCACAAAGACCTGTCCGTTGCGGCTCATCTCGAAATTGATGGCCTCGGCGAATATTTCGGGCGAGAAAGTGTGGAGTTCGGTCTGAATGGGGTATCGGTTGGGTGGTGGGGTTTGTATCACAGAAAGGTCTCTGGCACCCATGAGCGAGAATTGCAGGGTTCTCGGAATGGGTGTGGCAGTGAGTGTGAGTGTGTCGACATTGGTGCGCATCTGTCTGAGTTTCTCTTTGACAGAGACGCCGAATTTCTGCTCCTCGTCGATGATGAGCAGTCCGAGGTCCTTGAACTTCACACTTTTGCTCACCAGTTTGTGAGTGCCGATGATGATGTCGATTTTCCCTTCCTCCAGGTCTTGCAGTATCTGCTTGGTTTCTTTTGCATTTCTGGCCCGGGTGAGGTAATCCACTTTAATGGGAAAACCATTGAGGCGTGAGGTGAAGGTCTTGAAGTGCTGGTAGGCCAGAACGGTGGTGGGCACAAGGACGGCTGTCTGCTTGCTGTCGCAAGCTGCCTTGCACGCGGCGCGGATGGCAATCTCTGTCTTGCCGAAGCCCACATCACCACAGACAAGCCTGTCCATAGGACGTGGTTTCTCCATGTCAGATTTCACTTCTTGTGTGGTTCGCAACTGGTCGGGTGTGTCCTCGTAGGCGAAGCTGGCCTCCAGCTCATGCTGGATATAAGTGTCGGGTGAGTAGGCGAAGCCTTGCTGCTGCCTCCGTTTTGCGTAAAGGCTGATGAGGTCGCGTGCAATGTCTTTGACTTTGCTTTTCACACGTTCCTTCATCCTTTCCCATGCTCCAGACCCCAGAATGTTAAGTCTTGGAGGCACCCCGTCCTTCCCTCTGTATTTCGACACTTGGTGCAAGGCGTGGATTGGCACGTAGATGGAGTCGTTGTTCTGGTAGCTGATTTTTATCATCTCCTGTGTGGTGCCGTGCAATGGCAAACGCACAAGGCCGCCAAAGATTCCGATGCCGTGGTTGATATGGACCACGTAGTCGCCGATGGCCAATTCGCTGATTTCCTTGAGTGTGATGGCGCTTCTGCTGCCTCTTATCTTGTCGCTTTTGAGGTTGTACTTATGGAATCGGTCGAAGATTTGATGGTCGGTGAAGAGGCACATCTTGGTCTCTTTGTCGATGAATCCTTCGTGTAGGGTCTTGTCGACGGATGTGAATGCGATGCGCGTTTTGTCAGGTCTGTCGTTATATGTGTCGCTGTCCAGGATTTCCTTCAGCCTTTGGTGCTGTTTCTGGCTGTCTGCGAGAATGAAAAGCTTGTAGTTCTTTTCCTGCATGTCGCGCAACGACTGGCTGAGCAATTCGAAGTTCTTGTGGAAGAGTGGCTGTGGAGAGATGGAGAATTCCAGGTGGTGTCCAGTCTGTTCTGACTTATAGTTCAGATTGACCGACTTGTGGGTTTCCACAAATTGACGCATTGTGTTGTCGTCGATGACCAGTTTGTTGATGTCCTCGGGTTCTTCGTCTTGTTCCATCCGCGCTTGGGAGGAGTAGTCCTCATTGCCGATGTCCTTGATGCGCCCCAAGGCATAGTCCATGTCCTTCACCACGATGAGTGTGTCGTCGGACAGGAAGTGGAACAAAGACACTTTGCTGTTGGCATTGTCGTTCATCTCAGGCAGTATGGTAGCGGCTTCGATTTTACTGTCAGAGAGCTGTGTCTGTATGTCAAAGGTCCTTATCGACTCTATCTCATCGCCGAAGAAGTCGAGGCGCAGAGGTTTATCGGAGGTGAAGGAGTAGATATCCAAAATAGAACCTCTGGATGCATACTGCCCAGGCTCATAGACATAGTCGGTGGCAGTGAAACCATTGTCGGTCAGTCGTTCCTGCAACTCGTCAAGGTCGAATTTGTCACCCAGTTTGATGTTGATGGCAGCATCGTTGAGTTGTCGTCTTGATACCACTTTCTCAGCGATGGCGTCAGGATAACTGACAATCAGCAGGTCCTTGGGTTGTCGGGCCAATCGGGTGAGCACCTCGGTGCGCATGATTTCGTTGCCGGCGTCTTTCTGGTTGTATTTGATGGCCCTTCTGTAGGATGAGGGGAAGAGCATGACATTGGCCTCGCCGAGCATCTGTGTGAGGTCGTGGAAGAAATATCCAGCCTCTTCCATGTCGTTGAGTACGAACAGGGTCGTTGGCCTGGGCGATTTCTTGTTGATGGATATGTTGGCAATGGAAGCGAAAGAGAGAGAGGCTGAGGAGCCTATCAGGCCGCTGATGTTGATTGCCCTTGCTGAGGGGTCATCAAGTAGCGAGGTGAGTGCTTTCAGCTTCGGGTGTTTCGCCCATGTATTTAATAATGATTTCGAGTCCAAGATGTGAAATGGTTATTGGTGTAGTCGGCAACCGGGTTGGTATGGATAGGGGCTGCGACATCAGACGATGGCGCAAAGTTAGCGCTTTTTCCTGACATGTCCAATTGAAAACATGAAAACAAAACAAAAGGGACCGCCCGAAAAGGTGGTCCCCTCTGTTTCACTGGTTGTCTGATACTATCTCACGAAAATCTTCTTGACTGTTCCGTCGGCCATCTTCACGATGTTGATGCCCTTCTGTGGGGCAGTCAATCGAGTGCCGTTGATGCTGTAGTAACCCTCAGGCATGTTGTTGCCTTTGTGTAAGCGTTCAGCGAGCAATTCGTCGATGGCGGTCGACTTGCCGTAGTAGTAGAGGTTCCATGCGCCCACCACCTCATAGTCGTTGGGCAGCACCTCGGTCTTCTCCAGTCCGATGGTCACTGTGCCGTCCTCGGGTACAGTGAAGTGCAGGGTGTTGAGATAATACCCGGCGTTGAACCATATCACGGTTGCGCTGGTGCCGTTGGGCACATAAAGTCCGTTGGAGAGTTGGTCGCATTTGCTACCGTTCACTTGCTCGCTTTGGGCATCCTCGCAGAGGTTCATCACTGGAATCTCGAAGGTGTTCTCTGAGGTCTTGGCGTAGAGGGTGGTCAGGTGTGACTTCTTCTGGTCTTCCTGCCAGAGCGCGTAGTCCTCGTCGGCGTAACCGGCGCGGTAGTAAGTGTGGACGGTGACGTCGTACTCGCCTGCTGGCAGTCCACTGAGCGTCTGGTAAAGGGTGATGCCTGCGCGGTTGTAACTTACGGTGTTCTCCTTGTATCCATTCATGGCGCTGGTGGTCCATCCTTCGATGGTGCCTTCATCCTTGCTGCCGCGTGAGGGGTCGAAAGTGGGGTTGACAATCAATGCTGTGACATCGCGTTTCTCCTCTTGTGTGTCGTCGCCGTAATAATAGAGGTTCCATGCGCCCACCACTTCGTAGTCGTTGGGCAGCACCTCGGTCTTCTCAAGTCCGATTGTCACGGTGCCATCCTCGGGAACAGTGAACTCCAGCGTGTTGAGGTAGTAGCCGGCATTGAACCATATCACGGTTGCGCTGGTGCCGTTGGGCACATAGAGGCCGTTGGAGAGCTGGTCGCACTTGCTGCCGTTCACTTGCTCGCTTTGGGCATCCTCGCAGAGGTTCATCACGGGTGTTTCGAAGGTGTTCTCCGAGGTCTTGGCGTAGAGTGTGGTGAGGTGCGACTTCTTCTGGTCTTCTTGCCAGAGTGCGTAATCCTCGTCGGCGTAACCTGCGCGGTAGTAAGTGTGGACAGTCACCTTGTACTTACCCTTGGGCAGTCCGCTGAGTTTCTGGTAGAGGGTGATGCCTGCGCGGTTGTAACTTACGGTATTCTCCTTGTAGCCGTTCATGGCGCTGGTGGTCCATCCCTCGATGGTGCCATCGTCCTTGCTTCCTCGTGCGGGGTCGAAAGTCGGGTTGACGATGAGCGAAGTGACATCTTGTTCCTCTTGGTCGCCACCGCCAGGAATCTTCACGGCCACGACAGCAGAGTTGAGGTCCACAATCATTTGTGCGGCTTGGTCTTTGTTGTATGTGTTGGCCTGGTATCCGGCTTTAGCCTGTTTGGTCAGTGCGTCAAGGTCTTTCAGCGCTTGAGTCGACTGGTTAGCGTAGTCGATAAGCGTTTGCTCAGCGTTGGAGATGGCGTTGTTGAGCAATGTGTAGTTGGTGGTTGATTCGTCAACTCCGTCCATGGCCACCTTGAGGTCAACCAGTGCTTGGTAAGCATCGGCAGGATTACTCTCTGCCGCTTGTATGGCTGCTTTCAGCGTTTCTATGTCCTCGTTGCCGCACTTGTTGTTGAGCTTCTCCTTGGCCTGTGGCAGTGAAGCGGACAATACCTCAGCCAGCACTTGTGGGTTCTTGGCGCGGAACACGAGCTTGAAGTCAGACCAAACGCCCCAGCAGTTCTCATAGCGGAGGTCGTTGCGCACGCCGATTTTCATCGTTCCGTCTGTCACCAGTCCGTAGAGCACTTGCTTGTATCGGCCAGCCTCGAAGGCTGCTGCAGCACCTGTCACCGAATTTGGCACATATTTGCCGTCGATGACTGCGTCGTCGCTTGCCAGTTGCTCATCTACCGCTCCGTCGTCAATCAGGTTCATCTTCTGTTCGAAACCGTTGAGATAAACGTATGCACGGTAACCGTCGGGCGTGTAGTTGCCGAAGTCAGCAGGACGGAAGAAGTCGTTCAGGGACAACTCGTAAAGGCCGTTCTGCAAGCCAGTGAATGCCTGATAGACGTTGAAGAGGATGGTGAATGCCTCTGCCAATTTGTAGGTGTCTGAGCCTTTAGGGTATTCGGCCAGTCCTTCTTTGGTCCATCCGCCATCGGTCTCGAAGTGTGGGTTCTTGATCATGCTTGTGCAGTCTGTTCCGTCGCTCATGCCATTGGCAATTGCTGTCTCGAGGAGGCCTTCAAGCAGTTTGATTTCCTTCAGCACTTCCTCGGCTGAAATAGGACCGTTCTCCAAGATGTACATGGCACCGCCATTGACAAAATCCGGGAACTCTGGGCTGGGACCCTCGTCACTGCCTAAATAGTCGCCGAGAATCATCATTCCATCGCCCATCAGTTCGTCGCTCCGTTCGTCGAAGAAGTCATTAGCTTCGCAGTACTTCTCGTAGTAAGCGTTATAGGCTTCCACACTGGTCTGGAGTGTCTGGGTCGCTTCATCGTAAGCTGTGATGGCTTTTGCCATCTGGTCGGCTGTGGTCGCTGCAAGGAGCGACTGTTTGGCATTCAGATAGGCATCGTAAGCCGCATGCTGGTAAAACTCACATTTGCCACTTGCGATTAGCTCTTCGTAGTCTGGAGCAAAGCTCAGGTATTCTTCACGCACTTCATTGTATGCCTCAGCCTTGTTGCCGAGATAAGTCAGTGTCCATTTGTCGAACAAAGTCCAGTCGTTGGCGATAGTCGTTTCTTTCTTCAGACCGATAGTGAGTGAACCGTCCTCGCCAACCATGCAAGTGGCCACAGTGGGTTTGTATTTGTCATTATCGAAATACACTTGGCCCGTGTGCATGTTGTTGGGGATAATGCCATACTCGTTTGTACTCGTGTCGTCGCCCATCGTCTCATCCGAAGCGCCTGTGCTCGCAAAAGGCAGTGGTCTGTAGAAAGTAGAGTGGAGAGTGGTGTTGACATAAAGTTTGGCGTTCTGGGGCGCTTCACCAGTTTCCTTTAATGCTTTCAACGCTGTTGCGTCAGCTTCGGCGCTGCCGGCACGGTAGTAAGCGGTAACGCCTACTCGGTAAACACCTGCTGGCAGTGTAAGCGCCTGATGGTAATCGTAAGTCTTGTTGAAGAACTCTGCGTTGCCATATTGTTGGAATCCAGGTGTGGTGCCAGCCCATCCTGTATTGTCGTTGTTGTCGTACGACGGGTTGGTAATCCGTTCGGTGAGGTCCACGGTGGCTTCGGGTGTGGCATGTTCCAGCAAGAGGTTGGTCAGTGCTGTTTTCGCAGCTTTGAGCTCCGCTTCCGTGGATGACGTGTTGTTATAAACACCTTTGACTGAGGAGACATCAACTGATGGGAATCTCTTCTCTGCGTCCGCGATGGCGTTTTCAAGCTCTTTTGCAGCATTGTACTGCTTGAGGGCAGTGACGTATGCCGTATAGTCTGTCGGTGACACGAAATACCAGTCAATCAAGCAAGTGCTGAAATCGTAGGCGGCAGCGTAGGGGTCGCAGAGGTAAATGCGTGTTTCGCCCCTTGATGGGATGATGCCCAGATATGCTCCCTCGTATGCCTCGGCATTGTACTCTTTGTTCTGGGGTGAGAGGCTGATTCTGTAGTTGCCGCCAGCTTGTGGTTCGAAGACAAAGGCCTTGTCTTCGGGGTCGGTCTTTGCGCGGTCCACCCAGATGTTGTCCCATCCGCTGATGAAGGTGCACAGCGTCTGGCCTGCAGGAGCGCCGTCCTCCACATAACTGGTGATGTAATACGATTTGCCGTCCCAGTCTGGGTTGCTTTCTGTCACGTATTTCTCGATGGTTACTTTGTAGCCACGGGTAGTCGAAATACTGGCGCGTGTGCTCCAGTCGTATGCTCCTAGGAAGAAGCCTTCAGCGCCCTCATTGAACAGATAGACTTCTTTGTCCACGGCGAGTGTCTGTTTCGCTGGCAATGAAGGTTTGTTCCATTGTGCAAACAAAGGGATAGTCGCGATAAAAGCGACTAAGAAAAAGGTTGCTTTTTTTATCATAATATAAGGTTGTTTGGTTAAGTTATTCAATAGCGATGTTAATTTAGTTAGTTTTTTTTTTGATTTACAAGGCGATGAGGCACTCTTGCCCATGCTTCGTGTCCGTCCGATGTGGATTGAAAAGACTGACAACACTAACTTGTTGTCTGGAATGCGAAGATACGAATTGCAATCCGATTTTCCAAATTTTGTGATGGCAATCTTCTGAATGTTGATATTTTTTTCTTTGTGTCCGTTTACACAAATGAAGAATTGCATCACTCGTGTTTGTCAAGAAGATAAGCTTGTGAGAAGGTACTTTTCCTTCGTTTCCGATGATATTGTTAAAAAAGTGAGAAAAATGCTTGAGATTTGGTTTTTTATCACTACTTTTTTGTAATTTTGAATTCTTAAAAGTAAAAAGTGATATAAACCTACTGACTTAATCCCAATAGTTAATAACAAATTATTATGAAGAAATTTTACACATTACTAATGCTATGTGCTGTCAATCTGAGTGTATCGGCTCAGGAGATGGTTGAGGTGACGAACGCTGAGATGTCGCTTCTGACTCGTACGAAAAGCCACCAACGTGTGAGCGTTCATGACCCCTCGATTGTTGATACTGGGACAGGAGCTTATTACATCTTTGGAACCCACAATGCTGTCGCCAGAAGCACTGACCTCATTAATTGGTCGGGCGTGAACAACAGCAGACTTTATGGATTGCGTAACAGCAGCGGGGTAGTGACAGCCACCGACTTCAACAATGCTTTCGAGAAGAACATGACCACCAAGGTGACCGCTTTGGTCAATGGCGTGGCTAAAGAAGTGAATTTCGGCAATTTCAATTGCGAAGAATGGATGACAGCTAATAATACTACAGTTGCAGGCAATATCTGGGCTCCCGATGTGATTTGGAACAAAGACATGAAGAAATGGTGTATGTACCTCAGTCTCAATGGAAACACCTGGAGCAGTGTCATTGTGTTGCTTACAGCTAGTAATATCGAGGGGCCTTATGTCTATGAGGGACCAGTTGTCTATTCGGGATTTATCAATGGTACGAATGAGAGAATCAGTTGGAAGAAAACCGACCTCGAGTTGGTCATTGGCACCCAATCCAGACTGCCCGATCGCTATAATAGAGGAGGAGATTGGGGAACATTCTGGCCTAACAATATTGACCCTTGTGTGCTTTACGATGAAGAAGGACAACTTTGGATGTCGTATGGTTCCTGGAGCGGTGGTATCTTCATGCTCAAACTCGACAACAAGACAGGGCTACGAGACTACCTCACCACTTATCCTTTAGTCACTGATGGCGGTGGCCGTGCTACCAGCGACCCCTATTTCGGCAAGCGTATCGCAGGTGGTTATTATGTGTCGGGTGAGGGTTCTTACATCCAGCATATCGGTGATTACTATTACTTGTTCATGACCTATGGTGGTTTGGAGTCAAACAAGGGTTATGTGATGAGGTCTTTCCGCTCCAGCAATGTTGATGGACCTTATACCGACGCTAAAGGCAAGAGCGCCATCTTCTCAAGGTATGAGATGAACTACAGCCTTAGTGATGCCAATACAGTGGGAAACCTTCTGATGTCGGCCTTCAATGGGTTGGGATTCCAAACGGTAGGTGAAGTCGCCCAAGGTCACAACTCTGCCTTTGTGGACAGCAAGAACAGGAACTTCCTCATCTACCATACGCGTTTCACTGGAGGCGGCGAAGGTTTTCAGAACAGGGTTCACCAGTTGTTTGTCAACAAGAAAGGCTGGCTCTGTGCAGCGCCGTTTGAGTTCGATGGTGAGACTTTGACCGACGACAGCATCAAGGCTAACTTCAAATATACCAGCAAGGACATTCCTGGCGAGTATCAGTTCATGCAGCACAGATACAAACTTAACAATGAGGAGAGGGAGTGTGTTACCCCAGTCACGGTGACTTTGACCGAGGACGGTAAAGTTACTGGCGGTGCCAACGGCACATGGTCGTTGACTGAAGGCACAGGATACATTACGGTGAAGTTGGCGAACGTTACATACGATGGCGTTGTGTGCGATCAGACTGTCGATGGCTATAACTACAAAGCCTTAGCCATCACCGGATTATCTACAGCAGGTACTGTGCTTTGGGGCTGGAAGATGCAGCCAAGCTCCGCAATCGCGTATACGGTGAAGAATTCCACTTCAAACGTCAAGTCGGGTAATGTCGTCATGCATCAGGACTTCAATTACGACACATATTACGGAACAGTCAGTCAATGGATTTCATCGAATGAGAATGTGTTGACCAATGATGGCAAATACAACCCCACTGATGAGAACATAGATGTCACATTGATTCACAGACTGACCAACGGCAACCGGTATTATGATGTCTCCTACTCCATGAAAGTGCTGGCTGCCACTGAACAAGAGGGTGACTATAAATCTGGGCTTGTCGCATACTACAATTTCGACGACAAACCTGTTACCAATATGCTTCAACCAGAACAGACTGCGACATTGGCCAAGCAGAGTGGAGGAACAATGCCTGAGCTCGCTTACGATATCGCTCGTTTCGGACAGACCATGCATGTCTCTGGCGGTGACGACGCAGCCAAGACTTGTGGCATTGTCCGTATGGATAATCCCCTTTATGAACAGACCGACATGAAAGGAATGAGCATCAGTTTCTGGGTGAAGAGGCTCGACAACGACTTATGGGGTACTCTGTTCGCCTTCGTCAACACGAATCCGGCCTTCACTACTAAACAGAACAACCTGTCGTTCACTGGTAACACCTATCTGGCTTTCAACAATGGCGTTGACACCTTTGCGGTCAATTATCCCAACGTGGAGCGTTCCGTCATTGAACCAGGCAAGTGGAAGTTCGTGACCATCACCATCGACCCAGAGGAGGGTGTGAAGATTTACGTCTCCAAGATTCGTCGCAGCAATGTCTTTGCCTCCACTGCTGGCACTTCTGCCAAGAACTTCGACTACCAGAAGGTGCTTGACTTGTTGGCATCATCGCAGTACCTTTGCCTTGGCAAGGGCAATGGACACGGTGGCGCGTCGGCCATGTACGACGACCTGTTCATCCACAACCGAACCCTATCGTCCGATGATGTCAGTGCTCTTTACGCGGCAGTCTGCAGGGTGACTGACTTCGAGTCGGAACTTTCAACCGATATCTACAGCATCTTCGAAGAGCAAGGAAAGCGTGCTGAAGATGATGCTTGGTACACTATCCAAGGCCAGAGGCTTACCACTAAGCCACAGGTTAAAGGAATCTATATACATGGGGGTAAGAAGGTGCTGATGAAATAACACACCCTTGGGTGAATCCCCTTGTCGCTTATATCCATGCACCTCTTTGGCTTGATGTCATCGAGGTGCATGCATTCAATACTCATCCTTACGAACGACATGAAAGTGAGAAACCGTTTGCGAAAAAGAGACCTGCTGTTCCTGCTTATAGGAGTGGTTGCCGGTGTGTTGGCGATGACATTGTTCATGCATTTTGGCCGACATTCACAGGATGTCCTCCATGTCACAGGCGACACCATCCGCTATGCCGATGGTAGTGCCTATTACGGGGTGGTCGACGAAGCCCTTGTGCCTAATGGCTACGGCGTGAAAGTCATTTCTGGCGATGTCCGTTATGCGGGGGTGTGGAACGACGGTGTTTTGACCAACGGCACCATGGTAAAGGGGGACAGTGTCTATCGGGGAGAGTTCAGAAACTTGCAACCCGATGGATTTGGCAGGTTGGAACTTCCCGACAGCGACATCTTCATCGGCCGTTGGTCTAAAGGACATAAAAGCGGTGTGGGTAAGAGGCTGGTCAGAGGCGGCCATGTGGAATTCGGTAGATGGAATGCCGACACACTTGAACAGGTTAATCCTTTCCGCATCGGTGACCTCGTTTTTGGTGTGGACATATCTCGTTTCCAACACAGCATTGACTGGACCAATCTCTATTTGCGTGCTGATTCGTTGGGAAGAGTGGCGAAGAATGGTTGGGAAAAAGGAATAGAGAGCAAGTTTTTCACCAACAAACCGCTCAATTACTACCAACCCGTTCAGTTCGTGATAATGAAGTCCACTGACGGGGCATACCAGACCGACCCTTTCTATTACCGCAATATCAGCGCCGCCCGTAAGAGCAACCTTATTGTCGGGGTTTATCATTTCCTGCGTTTCGAACCTGTCGAGCAACAAATCGACAACTTTATCGCCAATGTGGACATGGTGAGAGGTGACTTGCCGCCTGTACTCGATATAGAGGACGATAACCGTGACCATGCACTGACGACCCACACAGATGAGTATGTCGCAATGGCTCTACGTTGGCTGCAGGCTATCGAACAGCATTATGGAGTCCGTCCCATGATTTATATGAGTAAGAATACTTTTCTCAAATATGCAGATGGAACTGGATTGGAAAAATACAATAAGTGGATAGCCAACTATAATAAGTCCGCTGAGCATCCCGATATTGAAGACTGGCGTTTTTGGCAGTTCAGTTGCACGGGAGCAGTAGGGGGTATACAGTATAAAGACAAGAGTCATGTGGATATGGATGTCTTTAACGGAAATATCGACCAGTTGAAGGAATTCATCGATAATAGTTGGGATTAATATAATATATATAATGTGTACCCTTCCAATTCATCCCCGAATTGCAAAAAAATCGGTTTTTCTTGAAATTTTCGTTTGAAAAGTTTTGCCAGTTGCGGAAAACGTTGTACCTTTGCATCCGCGTTCGGGTTTGAACGTGCCGCCGTAGGCGCGCACGGGTATATTTCCGGAACGCCGAGGATAGTTCTTTGACAGACTGTGACAACAGACAAGAAGCAGTACGTGACGCCTGCCGCAGGGCAGGCATGAATGTAAAGCTACCGTCAAAAAAAGAGACATGAAAAGAGAAGCGATATAGACTTCAAGACAGAGCGGATAAGCGTCCTGGCGGGAAAGAACAGCCCCTTAGGGGGTGAAAAGAAACAAGAGATTCTACAATGAAGAGTTTGATCCTGGCTCAGGATG
>JAFXVU010000092.1 GCA_017534705.1 Bacteroidaceae bacterium | reverse complement strand
GTTGTTCAAAATGCAAATATATATCTTTTTATTGATTTGTACCTTCGGGCATCAAGTTTTTTGATTACCCCGTACAAAATTGCCAGTCTGGAGGTGGGTCACCAGGACTCCCCTCCCATGTTTTAAAATGTCATATCCATGAAACAATTTTGCATATAACATTGCATAGAAATACGGAGAATCACCCAAAAACCACCATTTAGCATGCATTTTAATACAGATTCTGCATAAAAGCCTTCATTTTAACATTTACTATGAAACATTTGACACCAGCAATTTCGTTCAAATTCTGAGTGTCTTTAGACACAATTCTCATCTGATATAATATAATTCTTTAATTCTCAAATTCGTGATATAATAGATTGAATCCCGTGTTTTTCATTCATAACTCCCCCTTTCGTTTCTCTTTTTTTATCCCAAAATCTCATTTTCTCTTTCCTATAATTTTGCCTGCATCCTCATTATTCATAACTTTGCAACAGAGGTATAACGGAGATTTAATGGGATTCTAAAAAACAACCTAAACTAAGAAACAATGAAAGCGATAGTCACTACACTGGTATGCTTGTTCACCATGGCCATGGCACAGGCGCAGAACAAGGAGCAACAACTGCAAAGCATTAAGGAAGCATACGACCAAGCACAAGAGCGTGTGGCCAATGACGGAAAGGAAGGTCACCAACGCAAGTGCCTCGACCTCGTGCTGCGTGACGAAGGCGGGTACGCAGGACAGAAAATCAAGGACGTGGTGCACATCTACTACTACGAGGACCACACCTCTGCGGAGGATGGTGCGCTGCAAGTGAACAACAAACCTTACTTCATCCAACACGAGCGTGTGTACGAAGGTTACAGTCTCTATGAGGAGTACCTCTTCAAGATGAACGACACTGGTGAGATGTGCGACGATCCTCTCATCTATGCTTTCCGACGTGAACAGCGTGACGTAAACGACTACGAGAGCGAGAAGCAATACTATTGGGCAAACGAGCGACTCATCCACTCCAAACTAAGCATCCCCGGCGAAATTGTTGAGGACGAAGACATGATGAATGCCGCTAAACGCTACTACGACATCTTCATCAACGCCTTCTTCGACCTCAGCACCAGATTTTATTGACCATTGATGTTCTTAGACCTTAAACATTAGGCATTTTGGCGAAGCCAATGTTCAATGTTCAATGGCTATCTGCTTCCGCCGCCGTAACCGCCGCCGCTGAAGCCGCCGCCACCACCAAATGATGAAGAGCCGCAGTCACCGAAGGACCTGCCACTGCTGCTTGATCTTTCTTTCGAAGACGCCTCCGAAATGGCTCGAAGCACTGCCGAGCTGGTCATCGAGTTGTTGTAGGAGATGGTACGCATGAACGTATCCATATCGGTGCCCACACTCTTGGAGAATTGCGCCATTTCCGCAGGATAGAGTTTAGAGAGTTGCTGGCTTACCTTGTCGGCGATGCCGAACATCTGGGCAAAGACAAGATACTCTTTCCACAGGATGGTCTCCATCACCGTGCGTTCCTCGATTTTGGTGAAGTCCTTCAGGAAATTCTTCAGCTCTATCACATGACGCATCTCCTCTGCGCCCTCTTCTGTGCTGTAACGTGCTTTCTCGTCCAAGTAGCCTTTCGACTTCAGGTAATCCAAACCTTCTTCCTCTGCTTCTTTTGGCCACTTCGTAATCTTGCTGTATTTCTTCTTCGACCATTTGTTGAATTCGCCTTCCTCAAGAATCAGGTTGTCGCCACATGCCTCACGCGCCATATTGTACAAATCGCGCTCAGCCTTACTCATCTCGACTTCAGAAGGATCGGCTTTGAAGGAGAGGTTGACGACCTTATTGTTCTTCTCATCTGGCTCAGCCTTAATCACGCCGTCGAGAATCCATTTGAGGAACAAAGCACCCACAATCTTGTGGGTCTGCATGTCGCCCTCGATAAACAAATCCCCCTTTTTCAGTACATAGAAGGTAGCGAAAAGGTTGCCGTCTAAAGGCACATTGCGCCACCAACCGGTTATCTTGTACGTCTTGAACAGATTTTTAGAGTATTTATATCCTAATACATTGGCAATCAGCATGAGAATGGGATAAACGATGAGGAGCAGAATGCAAAAAATACAACTTAAGATCTCGTCCCATGACCAACCAGAGAAGAAGCCGTTGGAACTTCCGCTACCACTGTCTCCGTCTGTGTAGTCGCTGCCCTTGAGGGCTTTGTTATACATCTTCTCGAAAGACTGGTTACGGCTCACGCTTGGACTGAACATCCCCTTGTCGAAACGCACCATGAGGATCATCTTGCTTTCTCTGACCATCTTCTTGGATGTCTTGGCGACAATCTTGCCGTCTTCCACATTGATGTCACCATAGTATCCGAAGCCCCAGACTTTCGTGTTCTCAGATGTCCAAACAGTGGTGTCGGCATGGTTCTCAATGACCACTGATGCCGTGTCGGGAGGGGCTACCAAACCAGGGTTAATGAACATGAAATTGAAGGCATCGTAGTCTTTCAGACTCTGAACCAGTCCGCTTACATAGAAACGGGCGGTCCATTGGTGACGCTTGTAACTGCCTTGTCCCCAGCATAGTTCGACGGACTTGCGCGACTTGCGCACAATGCCGCAGCGGCCAATCTTCTCACCTAATGTCCTATCCACATCCCATTTGTCACCCTCGCTGATATATCTCTTGCCGTTCTCAAAAACGGTCAGGCTATCCACATACATTTTGTCGAGGTTGTCGATGGGAATGTACCATTCTGTACCTTTCACTACTGTGGCATCCCAGTCCTGGGTGATGATCGCACTGCCATCGTTGCGTAATTCCACATTCACATGCACGCTATGGATGTGCTGGGCCATGACCGTGGTGCTCAGGCATAACAGCAGAACCGATGTCAATAGATATTTTCTCATGTTCAACGAAATGTTCAACGAAATGTTCAATGCTCAATGGTCAATGTTCAATGTTCAATGGTCAATGATTATCTGCTGCCGCCGCCAGAACCACCGCCGCTAAAGCCACCGCCACCGCCGAAGGATGAATGCCCTCCTCCGCCAGACGACCAACTGCTGCCGCCGCTTGACTTCGTCAAAGCGTTAAGCACTGCAGAACTCGTCATGCTGCTGTTGTAGGAAAGGGTACGCATGAAGGTTGTATGGTCGGTACCTATGCTCCTGGTGAATTGCTCCATCTCCGCTGGGAAGAGTTTGGCCATCTGCTTGCTCACCTTGTCGGCAATGCCGAAAAGTTGGGCGTAAATAAGGTATTCTTTCCAAAGGATGGTTTCCATTACCGTACGCTCGTCTATCTTGGTGAAGTCCTTCAGGAAGTTCTTCAACTCTATCACATGGCGCATCTCCTCTTTGCCTATCTCAGTTCCTTTTCCTGAATCATCCAAGAAACCTTTCGACTTGAGGAATCTCTTGCCCTCTGTAGATGCATTGTCAGGCCATTTGGTGACTCTGGTGTATTTCTTCCTCGACCATTTCTTGAACTCGTTCTTCTCCAGAATGAGATTATCGCCACACGCCTCACGCGCCATGGTGTACAATTCCAATTCTTGAACGCTCATTTGGGCGGTGTTTTCAGGCAGGCGTTCGCCGAACACAAGGTTGATGCCTTTCTTGCCTTCTGGCTCTGCATGGATGATGCCCTCAAGAATCCACTTGAGAAAGAATGCTCCCACGACATCTTGGGTTGCCTTTGCACTGGTATAGGGCGAACCTTTCTTCAACACGTAGTAGGCGGCGAAGAGATTGCCGTCAAGGGGAACACTGCGGTACCACTCCGTGATTTTGCTCAAGCCCAGCAACTTCTTGTTGTAGAGGTAACCAAAACAGTAACGGATGAGTTTATAGATTGGTAAGATGATGGCGAAGAAGATGCAGCAGAAGGCCACACCAAACAACATCAACAAATCACTCCAAGACGTCTTCTGAAAAAACGTTTTCTCTGTGCCGTCCTCGTTGTAGTCACTGTTCTCAAAGGCCTCTTTCTTCAGTTTCTCAAATGGTTTGTTGCGACTGACTGTTGGTTTGAACATACCCTTGTCAAAACGCACCATAATGATGACCTTGCTTTCATCTATCATGGTCTGGGAAGTGGTGGCGACAATCTTGCCGTCTTCAACATGGATATCGCCATAGAAACCGAAAGCCCAAACCTTCGTGTTCTCAGGTGTCCATAAGGTGGTGTCGGCATGGTTCTCTATGACCACACGAGCCATCTTTGGCGGAGCGACCAGTTTGGGGTTGATGAACATGAAGTTGAAGGCATCGTAATCCTCGTAGCTCTGTACCAAGCCCTGAACACGGAAACGCGCTGTCCACTGGTGGCGTTCGTAACTGCCCTGTCCCCAGCACAGCTCCACGTCGTTCCCTTTCTTACGCACAATGCCACAACGGCCTTTCTTCTCACTCAAGGTGCGCTTCACTTCCCATTTGTCGCCCTCGCTGATGTATTGCTTACCGTTTTCCTCGACGCTAAGGCTGTCAACGTACATCTCGTCGAGGTTTTCAATAGGGATGTACCATTCTGTGCCATCCACCACGGTGGCGTCCCATACTTGCGTGATGATGGCGCTTCCGTCACTACGCAAAGCTGCATTTACATCCACACTGTGGATAGTCTGTGCCATGGCAGTGGTGGTCAGGCACAACAATAAGGCTGATGTCAATATTTGCTTTTTCATATCTCAATGTTCAAAAATGCGATTAAGTGAGAGCAGAGCCGAACTTGTTCGAGCTATGCCGAGCGTGAGCATTTTAGGCGAAGCCAATGGTCAACGGTCAACGTTCTCCCTCCTGCATACTTTCTTTCCTTGCAGATAGCACCACGACTTGTCCCAGGCATCGAAGACCTCTGTCTGACGCTGATGAGGTTCTTCTACGATTTCAAAACTGCCAGCATCAACGCCTTCCAAGAGTTTGGCGCAATACCACACAGCATCCTTGGTCACTACATAGTCGCGTACCATCTTCGCTTCCGATGGAATCGCACCTTCCAACAAATGGCCTTGATAGAAGACGTGAAGGCTGTCGTATGCCCAAGAGGATTCACAAGTGAAAGTCGCCATGTCAATGCCGGGTAGTTCCTCACCATCATACCAAGCCTGGTCATCATCGTAAGCGGAATACCAGACAGTAGTGAAAGAAGCGGTGTCGGCACCTTCCAAAGGCTTGCCCTTGGCGATGATATGGTCCTTGTCTCTCGCCCAGATGGCTTCTATCATCTCGAACGTGGACGCGTCGATGTCGAGACAACGGTGTCCTTCGTAATAGATGTACTCGTCGTCACGCCCATAGCCGTAGCCGATATGCTGGTACGTATCGGGAGAGGTGGTTTCTATGCGGTGCGTACCCTCGTAGATGCCGTTTTTATCCCTTCCCACGCTGAATTCTTCTGGGTCTTCCTTGAACGTTTTGGGGTCAGCCCCTTCTACCACCTCGGTGTTGTAATAAACAAATTGTTTGTCCTTGGCATGTCGATACCCGAGTCGGTCGAACGATTTGTAGTCGGCGATTTTGAAGCGTTCGTCTTCAGTGTAAGCATAGTCCTTGTTCTTGGCGAGGAAGTGGGGTTCTATATTGATAATCTTGAAACTCTTCATGTCCGACACATGCAGTGGGGTGGACTTGTAGTAGTAGTCTTTGGCGTCGTGGCTCAGTGGCTCTTTGTCGGCTTTGATGCTGACAGGGTCGGCGCCTTCAATCCATTCTTGCTTGTACCAGACATGCTGGCTGTCCTTGGCCAACCAGTCTTTCACCGTCTCGAAACTGCTGGCGTCGGCATCGTAAAGCACGTACTTCTGAGGACCGAAACTGAAAGTCCAGTAATCATAACTCACCGTGTCGCCTTCCACCTTATAGCCTCCGTCACCGCAGGACAGCAACATCAGGCTAACCACAATCGACAAGAAAGGTATAAAACGTTTTGGCATACTCGTTGTCATTTAAGGGGGTAATAATATAGACTAAACGCCTTCGCTCTCTTCGAATGTCAGTTTTGTTCCCTTGCCCACACCGTTGATGGAACCATCTTTGATGGTCAGTGTGAACTTGCCGTCATCCACGTTGCCCTCAATTGTGCCATAGCACTCCATGTCATCGCAATGCATATAGAGGACCATTTCACCTGCAGCGGTATGATAGCACATGAATCGGCCGAGTTTGCCGTTGTAGAACAACTGGCGGTCAGCGAAGAACTTCAGGCTGATTTCGTCGTTGTTGGGAAAGGCATTATAGAATGTGCCGTATTTGGCGTAATAATAAATGGCATCGTAAGAGATGTTGGGTGCGCCGTTTTGTTCACGAAGTTCGTTGGTGCGGGGGTCCTGAGTGGGTAGCCAGCTCATGGAGTTGCCTTCGTTGTCCACAGCGTTGATGATGATGCTGCCTGGGTCGTCCATCGGGGTGCGGATGAGGATGGGCTTGGCATACTCTGTGCGGTAATAAATCTGGCCCTCGCTCGGGTCTTGCTCGCCAAGGAACATGTCCATGTTGTACTCGTTGATGGCCAGTGAGGTGTTCTCTGCCCAAGGAACAAGCAACCAGATGTCGCCCGTGCCATTGTCAACTGTGAGCTTGGTGAGGTCGGCCACTTCGGGGTAGAGGCTGCAGAGCAGTTTCCAGAATGGACCTTTTCTCATGCTTTCGACACTCTTGTAGTGACCAAGGTTGGCAACGGTAAGAATCACCACCTCATCTGTTTCGGCATCGGGAATATAATCGAGAGGTCCTGGGTCGAGTGGGGTGGGAAGGGACAAGCCTACGACACCATCATCATAATCATCATCCGATGGCTGCATGACGTTATTGTCGAATAAACCAACAGTTGTGGAGTCTGCTTCTCCTGATTGTTCTCCTTTTTTGGAAGAGTTGGTGCAACTCAGCATGGACAATGCGAGCGCGGCCATGAATAGATGTCTTACTTTCATATTACTAAGTGTTATTGTTTGTCATTCTTGTTTTTTGACAGACGATGCCATCAATGTCTTTGAAATCACCATCTGTAATCATAATCAAGTTGTAAAATTACACATTTTTTCAATAACACAAAAAAGAATCAACGCTTTTAACGATTTTATGGCTTCTTTCAGCAATTGTCAGATGTCAAATGACAATTGTCAAAGACAAGGAAGAAGGAAAGGTAAGCGAAGGAAAATGATGAAAAAAGAGAAATATTACCACCAAATGTGACTGGATTTGCCGCAAATAGATTAAATTGCATCTTACAAGAAAGCAGCCATGAGTTACATAGAAGATAAAAATATTTGAATTTTACTAAAAACTAAACAACTTAATTATATGAAACGAATGAACAGAATCTTGTCTACGATGTTGGTGATGCTTGTCACAACGACAGGCCTGTGGGCTGATGAAATCATTGGTGAGCCAACTGTGACTCGTGAAGAGGTTTCGCTCGAAGTCCCCTTTACCTATAATTCGACATCGAAAACCTTACAGGTGGCGGTGCGTTACGTGCTCAACGCCAAGCAAAATCCGAACACAAGGTACGACCATACGGTGCTTCCCATTCCCTACAGCGACTTGTCTGCGCAGCTGGGCACAAAGGTAACGCAATCGAATGTGAACAACATGCTTTACTTCCCTCTGGCTGCTGATGGCACCTATGGTCACAACAATGACAACTGGTACGACAAGAACGGCTATCGTTCGTCTTGGGAAGGTCAGAGTTTTTGGTTCATACAACCTGTGACCGACGACAATTCCAACTTGATTATCTGGACTGGTCAAGCAGGTGTTTACAACAATGCCTACACCTCAAAAGTCGGCGACACCTACCACTCTGTCTTTTATGCCGTCAATGGCACCAAAGCCGTCGAGATGGATTTGACGCTCAATGTTGTGGGTTCAGTCGAAGAAGCGCCTGAATGGGTGCATGTGGTCAATGCCGAGGGAATGCAGAACATCCGTGACTTGGGTGGCTGGACCACGGCACAGGGCGAGACGGTGCAGTATGGCAAACTGTTCCGTGGTTCCGAGCTGCAGGGCGAGAAGTTCACGGCTACGACTGCCGACCTGCAACTGCTGCACGATGAACTGGGCATCCGTGCGGAACTCGACCTGCGCACTCATCAGCAGGCACAGAACATCAAGGAGTCGCTGTTGGGCAGTGACGTGGACTTCCTGCGAGTAGTGAACGAACCTTTCTATCTTGATGGTGTGCGCACCGCCTGGGCGAACTATCGAAACGATTTCGACTTCATCCTGAAGAACCTGCGTGTGGGCAATCCTGTCTATTTCCATTGTATCTGGGGTGCGGACCGCACGGGTACGCTGGCTCTGATGCTCGAAGGTCTGCTGGGCATGTCGGAAGACGACCTTTATAACGACTACGAGCTCACCGCGTTGTCTTTTCCTGAAGGCGAAACCCGCACGAAATCGTTAGTCGAGCCCATCGTCCGTTATGTTAAGACGTTCGATGGAGAGACGCTGCAGCAGAAGTTTGTCAACTATTGGCACCAACATGCTCATGTTGCGCTTGAAGACCTGAACGAGTTCTGTAAGATCATGCTCGGTTCGACAACAGACTATACGTCTAGCCTACCCGAAGCACTCGACAACCTGGCATACGATGCATCGCAACTGGAAGCCAGCTTCACTCATAATACCACCGACTTGTACAGCGTCAACGACGGCATTCTGGGCTTTGGCGAACTACCGGAGCGAAAGCACTGGAATACATGGAGCACCAACCGCCCTTCCGAACAGTGGTTGCGCTACGGATGGAGGGAGCCTCAGCAGGTGGAGCGCGTCCGTGTGGCTTTCTGGTCAGACAACACAGTGCCAGGAGACAATGTCCTTGTACCTGCTTCGTGGTCCATTCAGTACTGGGACGAGGAGAACGACATTTGGAAGGATGTCGGGTTGGAAGAAGGCGAGGCCTACACTCAGAGCCGTACAGAGGTGAGTAGCGTACGTTTCCATCCTGTCACAACCACTCAGTTGCGACTGGTGATGCAGTGCCAGAAGGGTGCTTCTACCTATTCAGCTGTAGGCGTGACCGAATGGGAAGT
>JAFXVU010000091.1 GCA_017534705.1 Bacteroidaceae bacterium | reverse complement strand
TCTGAATCGATAAACAACTCTCCGGCAACGCTTTCCCCTTTCTTACGAACCACTATCAGTCGGTACCAACCAGGGCGAAGCCCCAAGGCTGAGATGCTCCTGCTCTTGGATTTGCGGATGGTTTTGCCTTGGGCGCTTTCGAGGCGTAAACCTTGCAGTGTCTTTGTGCCATCCACATGAAGCAGACCGTTGCTGTCGGGATGAAGCATACGTGGATGGTCAGGGAAAAGGGGATTCCTCTGAATCTCGCCCAGATGCAGAATGGCAGGACGGCTTTCATTACCAAACCTGTCGGATGCCGTTACTGCGAAGTTGTTGTTGCGTCCCAAAAATGCCGTCACATCGCATTCATTGCCCTTGAAGGCTGTGGTGATGATGTCGGCGGCATTGTTGATGTTGGCCTCTTCTGGTTCACCAAACCATCCATAAACGGTATAATTTACAGTGGTGCTGTTGTCTGTGCTTGGATTCCAACTCAGTGTGTTGCCGTTCAGATGGAGGCGGGTAGGGGTGCTAGGTGCTTGGCGGTCTGATGCCCATGTCATTTGGGGCTGAAGTGCAGGATGCGGGAAGAACTCGAAGCAGACATTGTCGTAAAGCCCTTTCACGTTGCGGGTAAAGAAATCGCTGCGGTAGAAGCAGACACCACCATTGCCCACAAAGCGAGTGGCATGGATTTCCTGACGCACCTCATTGAGCGTCCAACGTCCCTCATGAGGGTCGAGGAAATAGATGCCAAGACCAGCGGCAACAGGATGGCCGTGAGAACCTTCTGCCCAGTCGCAGAGGAAAGGATAGTAGTTCTTTCCCTGGAAGTACATCATGGGGAACAACAAGTCTTGCCAGCCACGCTCCAACCATAGTTTGGGGTCTTGGCTCACGGCCGTATAGCAGTTCCATCCGCCCGAACTCTGCCGACGCAGGTCGTTGTACTTGCCGATGGGTGATGAACTGAGTTTCACCCATGGCTTCACACCCTTCACCTTGTCGTGGACAGCGCGGACGATGCGGTCGATGTTCTCGCGTTTCCATTCGCTGAACGATAGTCCGTTACCACTCTTGTAAAATTCCTTGTCACTGAATTTATACAGACTTTCTGGATAACGGATATAGTCGAGGCTGATGCCGTCGATGTCGTAGTTTTGCGCGATTTCCTGGCAAATGCTGGCGATATAATCGGCTGTTTCGGGATGACCGGGTATCATGAACCATTCTCCACCCACCTGCTTGCACAATTTGGGATGCTGGCGCGTCACCGAACGACTGCCGAAATGCTTCTGCTTATCGAGTTTTCCAAGGGGTATACTCACCACCCAGGTGTGCAGTTCCATGCCGCGCTTGTGGCATTCCTCCACAGCGAAAGCCAGTGGGTCGTAGGCGGGTGCCATGCCCGGCTCTCCAGTGATGCACTCGTCCCATGGCTCGTACTTCGACGGGTAAATGACGCTGCCTCGGATGCGGGTCTGCATCAGTACAGTGTTGATGTGGGCTTTCTGGAGTTTGTCGAGGATGTCAGTCAGTTCACGCTTCTGCACCTCTACCTGTGCTGAGGTCCTTGCTTTATGTCGTGGCCAGTCCAGGCCGTTCAAGGTGGTGAGCCACACAGCCCTCACTTCGTGTTTTGGGCTGGCGACACCATCGTAAAGATTCGTCTGTGCTTTACTGTCTGTGGAAGATAATATGTATGCGCATACGAGTAAAAACAGTATGCAGAAGTGTTTAATTGTCATTAAAATGAACGTTTATGTATGGATTTGTTTGCAAAGGTAGTGAATTATTAGTAATTTTGCCAACTGAAATAGCACAAATACAAAATTATATGGTCATAGACCATTTTTGAACAAATCAGTTTTATAAGATGTTATCATTTTCTTTGGCCTTTATCTTTCTGATATTGGGATTCGTTTTCTACAGCAAGTATGTAGAGAAAGTGGTCGGCGCCAATGCTGACAATAAGACTCCTGCATATACGCAGAACGATGGTGTCGATTTCATGCCCATGCCGACATGGAAAGTGTTTCTCATCCAGTTTCTCAACATTGCGGGAACTGGACCTATCTTTGGTGCCATACTCGGTGTGCTTTACGGCCCTGCGTCCTATCTCTGGATTGTCTTAGGATGCGTCTTCGGTGGTGCTGTTCACGACTATATGTCCGGCATGATGTCGGTGAGGAAGAATGGACAGGGCATTGCTGAGATTGTCGGCGACCAACTTGGAAAAGTGGCCCGCCAGTTCATGCGTGTCTTCACCTTGGTCCTGATGGTTTTTGTGGGTGCTGTCTTCGTGACTTCTCCCGCTGGACTGCTTGCTGACCTTGTCGGTTCGACTGATGGCTCTTTCTTTGGGACCCAGACATTCTGGTCGATTGTTATTTTTGTGTATTACATCATGGCCACGTTGTTGCCTATTGACAAACTGATTGGAAAAATCTATCCGCTTTTCGGTGCGGCATTGTTGATTATGGCTGCCGGACTGCTCTTCGGCATTTTCACACAGGCTGGCAACATCCCCGAGGTTACTTCCGCATTCCAGAACCATAATCCCAACCCGAAGGCGATGAGTCTTTTCCCTGGGTTGTTCATCACCATCGCCTGTGGTGCTGTGAGTGGTTTCCATGCTACACAGAGCCCCATGATGGCGCGTTGCATAGAGAACGAGAAATATGGTCGTTCAGTTTTCTATGGCGCGATGATTGCAGAAGGACTGGTGGCACTGATATGGGCGGCTGCTACTATCAAGTTCGCAGACTCGCTCACAGTGGAAGGTGCCAATCCATGCGAGAAATTGATGAATGTTCTGACAGACAATGGTGCGCACAGCGCCAATCCGGCTATCTTGGTCAACATGATTTGTCAGACATGGCTGGGCAAGGTCGGAGCGGTACTCGCCGTTCTGGGTGTGGTGGCGGCACCTATCACTTCGGGTGACACCGCTTTCAGAAGCGGTCGACTCATTGCCGCTGATTTCATGCATTTCAAGCAGAACAAAATCTATAAGCGACTGATTCTCGCACTGCCTCTCTTTGTGGTGGCTCTCATCCTCATGCAAGTGGATTTCTCTGTGCTCTGGCAGTATTTTGGATGGACCAACCAGACTTTGTCTGTATTCACATTCTGGGGTGCAACCATCTGGTTGGCACGCAATCACAAGAACTATTATATCACCCTTGTGCCGGCTTTGTGGATGACCGCTGTCTGCACTACTTATATCATGCTGGCACCCATTGGCTTCAACCTCGACTATACACTCAGTTGGATATGCGGATGCGGTGTGGCACTCAGTTTGCTTGTCATCTTCAGATATTGGAGACGAAATAAATAACACCATTCCGCTCTCTTATGAGAATCAAGAAGTATATCCTCATCCCTTTGGTGCTTTTCATCTATGTCACGTGCATGGTGCTGTACTTTATCCCCAAGAGCACGGATTCTGACGTGATGAAAATCGTAGAGGTCGTGGTGTCATACGTCCTCGTCGTAGTACTTTTCTTCGTGTTGCGTTATCGTGAGCGTTTGCGTCAGGAAAGACTCGATGATTTGAAAAAAGCAGAGGAGGAGAGAAAGAAAAATCAACAGAACAATCCATAAAAACTACAGATAATGAAAAAATTAATTCTTACATTGGTAATCACCGCTGTGTCGGTGCTCAACGCGTCTGCGCAGTTTGAGAAGGGAAAGTTTTACTTGAACGGTTCGTTACCCAATTTCGGCATTTCTTATTCCGATACTAAAGACTTGGGAATAGGACTTGAACTCAATGCAGGTTACTTCTTTGCAGATAACTTGTTGCTTGTCGGTTCAACAGGTTTTGAATACAATGATTCCAAATGGAAAGAACTTTACGCCGGAATCAAGGGACGCTACTACATTCTACAGAACGGACTCTTCCTCGGGGCTGGAGCCCGCTACCTGCATGAGTACAAGAACTTCAACGACTTGCAGGTGACACCCGAAATCGGCTATTGCTTCTTCCTTGGACGCAATGTGGCAGTGGAGCCCAGTGTCTATTACAACATGTCTATCTCCGATTTCGCTCACAAGAGCGAGGTGGGTCTCAAGGTCGGCATCAGCATCTTCCTCGACACCAAGCGCAACATCACGGTCTTGCCGAATTAGTAAAGCCTTTTTATTTGGATAAAGAGGAGCGGCGATAGGTTTACATGAAATCTATCGCCGCTTTGTTCTTGTAACAAGGAAATTGGATTATCAGTTTAGTTCGTCCTTCTATAATGAGTAAAGTTACCTCTTGATTAACAACTTGCTGACTTTTCCACCCTCTTTGCGGATGACGATGCCATTGTCGGGCATCACTGTCAGTGGCATACCCGAAAGCGAGTAATAGGTTGTTGTTGACGAGGAGGTGGTGGGCATAGTTTCAACGCGTGTTATATCCTCATTGACAACTTGAAACAATCTTATGTTGTCAACCTGAAAACCTCCAAGACCGTTGCCCTCTCCTTTCGGACAATCAAAACCAATGGTTACAGGACCATCTTCCTTTAACGAAAACTCCAAACTCAATGTCCGCCAGTTATTGAAGTTCTCGTTGTCGCTGTTGTTAATATTCACCGTTCCGTCGGTATTGTAAGGTTCAGAAAAGATTGTACCTTCATTGATGATGTCGCTACCAATGGTGGCGAAAAGACGTTGTTTGCCTGTGATAGCCGCATTATCGACACAGCGAAGGTCTCCTGTCAGGCGGTAGTCACCTGCCATTAAGTCAGATATGGTCTGAGAGAGACGAACTGAAATGTAGTTGTTATTATACCAGATATGCCAGTCATAGATGCCCTCAGTAGGTCGTACATTGCGTTGGTCGCTAGTGCTCAGACTGCCGTATTCACCATTGGTGTCAGGAAAATCCAGTTTCCAATTTGTGGGAGCCCAAGGCACTACATTGGTGTCGCGACTTTCAAAACCGTGGTTCAGAATGTACTTGTCGGTTACCTCATCGCTGTCATTGGGATTATCGTCGTCATCCTCGTGCTCATCATCACCCTCAACCAGAGTGCTTCCATCCATTGTGAATTCATAAACACCGCTGCCTAAAACGAAACTGACCAGCGTGTCGTTGTACTCCACATTGCTGATGTAGTTGGAACTCTCGATGGACTTACCGCCTTCCATGAGCTGCTTACTTTTCACGATGGGTAAAGTCACCTCAGCAGTCGTGCCTGCGGGAATCTCTATACTGTAGGAGGTGTTGTGCGCTGTCCTGTTCCACGCCATACGAACGTTTCCTCGAGGTGAACGAACGGTGATGTCGGCTTCGGCCATATCGACTGGTATCCATGGGTGGATTTGCACTTTATCGTATGCCTCTCCAATATTTGAAATACCACCTAACTGAGCGAAGAACCATTCCTCAATGTGGTCCATCATGCAATGATTCTGGCTGAGTGACATGTCCCAATACTCCAAAGAGGTGGTGGCACCCTGTTTCACCCAGTAACCATAGCTGGGATATGTTGTTTTCTTTGCCATCTTATAGACAATGTCATTGTATCCATTGGCTGCCAGGGACATAAGTGTGGGGCGCAAGCCAATCTCTCCTGTCTTGATACTGTAGTCGTTGGCTTTGACCGATTCTGCCAGTTTTTTCGCCACAAGGGCGATGTGTTCTTCCTCCACTAACCCGTAGTATAGAGCCATGCCGTAATTGGCCTGGTTACCGTGTTCATAGACACCTTCTTTGAAGAATCGGTTGTTGAAAGCGGTTTTCACCTCTGTTGCCTGCTGAGCCCAATTTGCAGCGTCGTCAGTATGGCCAAGAGCGGTGGCCATTTCTGACATAGCGCCAAGCAAGTAGTAGTAAGTGCAGGTAAGCGTGAAAGAACTGCTCGTCTGATGGGTCAATCCACTGGTTTCCTGACCCCAGTCAGAAAGCACGCTGTAATCGTTTCGGATGATGCCTCCGTTGGCGAGGGTGCCATAATATTGAATAAGCCTTTTCATCTGAGGATAGTATGCTGTCATGAGCCGAGTGTCGCCATATTGTTTGAAGTTTCGCCAAGGGATGGTGATAGCGGCTCCACCCCAGTTGAGGTCATCGTCGTATGCCATCATGAAGTGTGGCACGGTACTTGGCACATAGCCAGATGCGCCTTGGGAGTCGAAAGCATCCATCGTCACCTTGGAGAGTAGTGATTTGACATCGAAATTGTAGGATAAAGACTGGTACATCATGTTAGGTACGTCTAGCCATCCCAACTTCTCTCGGTGAGGACAGTCGGTTACCGTATTGTAGAGTTGGCTTTGAATGCCGTTGTAGCAGATACGGTGGATGTCGTTGAGCAGAGAGTTGCTGGTCTCGAAATGACCTGCCACCTCCATGTTGCAACGGATGCGCTTGGCTGTGAAGTCAGAAGGAGATGGTTCCTCGGTCAAACCACTAATCTCAAGGTAACGAAATCCGTGGTACATGAACTCTGGTCCCCAAGTCTCGCCTTCTGCATCTCCCCTGAACGTATACATGTCAAGTGTTTTGTTGGTTGCGCCGTTTGGTTCATACATATATTCGAACTGACATGCATTGTTTGACTGTAGTTCTGAATCGTAGAGTGTGATGGTGGTACCAGCAGGTGCTTTCAGATGGAAAGAATAAGTTCCAGCGAAGTTCTGACCGAAATCCACAAGATAATTACCTGAAGAATTCTTTGTCACGGAGATGGCTGGCCATGTCTCCACCACTCGAAGCGGTTCGTATTCCTTGGCGTGCATCTCTCCAATGGGATAGGTTGTCGTCGATACACTGGGAGCGCTGAATGTAGGCGACACAACCTCGCATTTTTCCCATCCGCTGACATCGAAGTCGGCAGAATAAATGCCATTGAGTTGCAGTCGGGCATCGTATGACTCGCCACCATACCAGTTGCTACCTGTTGTGGGCGATTGGTGAGTGCCCCAGTTTTTGTCGGTTTTCACGATTTCAGAAGTGCCGTCCGTGTAGGTAATATAGAGCATGGCCCTGAGGGCTGTCGTAGCAGTATTGCCAGCCAGTTCGGGCTTCACGAATCTGTCACTCATGGTACTCATGTTAGCTATACCACCAGCGACTTGGGCTATCAGTGTATTGCTGCCTGATGTTATCAGTGGTGTCACGTCGTACGTGTTGTAAAGCACATGTTTGTTGTAGGCGCTTTCCCCAGGCTCCAACACGTTGTCTGTAACCAGTTGCCCATTCAGGCGTGTAGTGAATACACCGAGGGCGGAAGCATACAGTCGCGCATAAGCCACAGTCTTTTCTTCAGACACATTGAAATTGCAGCCAAAATAGGGAACGTTGGTGTCGTCCTTGTAACTGGGTGCATCCGCTTTTTCCACCTGATACATAATGGCGTAGTCAGCCGATGTCAAGCCTGTTTCTATGCTGTAGCTTGAAGGGAAGTTGGCGGCTTTTTTATCATCGTTCATTGCTGGGGCGTCTTGACGAGGATAAAGCACAAGACGTGCGATTTCCTCAGCTTGCCCCAAATCTGCCACGATGTCGGTGGAAGTGACGTTTTGTGTGGTGGTGAAACCATTCGTGCTGCCACCTGTTATCACTCCGTCGTTGATATATCTGATGCTCCAGCCATAGTTCGTGAGTTCCCAAGCGTTTGAGGCTGTGAACTTGGCGTCGCGCGCTACGTTCTTCCCCTCATTGTTGTAGATTTCCATTTCTGCTATTTGCACAAATCCGTAGTTGGGGTCACTTGCAGCATGAGGACCCGAAGCCGTGACTCTCAGTCTCACGTAGCGGGCATTTACGGAACCGTCTGTGGGCGTTATCTCCACAATCGCCTTGTATGGTTGACGCTTTGCTGCTATCCAGTCAGCGTTGGCCCATTCTTCTTGCGTAAGTATTCCAGTTTCGAAAAAGCTCTTGCCTTCTCCAAGCGAATTGCCATTCTGGTCTGTTACAGAAACCGTCCAATTGTATTTGTGACGGCTTTCAAGCGATAGTCCCTCGTATGGCACATCGGTTTGCCGATTGCTTTCCCTTTTCCCGCTGTTCCATACGGTGTTGCCGTTGTTGTCTGTGACGGAAATCTCGTATGTACCTTGATTGATACCTCGTTGATTGGAGTTGATTTTCCAACTGAATGTAGGTGTACTTTCGATGCCTATCGGTACCCTAAGTCCTAAGGTACGAAGTTCGGTTACTGTATCCTGTCCCATTATTGGAATCGTTGATACAAATGCCATGATGAAAGTGTTGAATGTTTTACTCATATTGTCTGAAGAGTTTGTGATGATAATTCTTGTTGATGAGATGTTTTGCAAAATCTTGAGTGCAAAAGTAATGTGGTGCCTGCTTGAGTATGGTTATGAATCAGTTCAAAATGGTTCAAAATAAGTTCATGCCCTCATTTTGAGCCGATTTTATGCTAAAAACGAACCCATTTTCAACTTTTTTCTTTATTTTTGCGATATGAACAAACTGCGATTTCACATTCTGTCTCTTTTCCTTTTATGGATTGTCCATGATCAAGTTTTTGCTCAAAGCCAATGGCGACACATTGACGGACTTCCATGCGAGGAAACGACAACTGTTGTTCAGGATTCCGATGGCTACATCTGGATAGGCAGTCGTTTGGGATTATTCCGATACGATGGTTACCAAATCAAACTATATCGTAATGATATGTCCCATCCTCATGCTTTCAGTTCATGTGACATCAAGGCTATATCTTGTGATAATGACGGGCACATATATGCTGGTTCTTTTTTCGGCCTCAATATATTATCTAAGCGTACCAATCGAATTGATGCACTACATTTTACACCAAGCGATTATATCAACTCCGTGTTCTACTGCGCTGATGGTAAACTATGGGTCGGTACAGGAAATGGACTATATGTTGTGGATAGAAATCATCAAATCATGCTGGTGGAATCAGTTCCTTATGATAACGTGCTGTCTATTTGCGACTTTGCTGATAGCGGAGTTGTGGTGGTTACTGGTCACTATGGCGTCTTTCACATCAATAGGAACGGAAAGTGTACTGTGATAGAAGGGACAGAATCGCTGAAACCTCGTTGTGTCTATACTGATAGGGAATCTACACTCTGGATAGGGACGGATAGAAATGGATTATATCAGTATACTGCATCGAGACAACTCGTCAAACGTGCCGACTTCCCGAATTCAGTCATCAATGACATTATTATGAACCCTTCAAGACAAGGGCTCCTTCTTGCTACAGACAGAGGTATCGTTTCTTATAGTGAGGGTACTACCCAAATTGCCTTGATGGATAAAAACATCCTGAGTCTATATAAGGATAGGGACGATAACGTATGGGCTGCCACCGAAGGGCAAGGCGTGTTTTTTATGCCGAATCAAGGTTACCCTTTTTCCGTGGAAGAGCGGCTATTCACTCATCAGACGATGCCCATTTTATCTCAGTTCCATGTAGGTCAACTAGCTGATACTGTGCTCTGGAAAAACATATCCAGCATCAACGCCGTTTTTCAGGATGAGCGAGATGCAACCTATATTGGAACATGGAATGATGGACTTTACGTCATCGAGAATGGGCGAGAGAACCGTCATATCACTACGGAGAACTCCACTTGGCTCAAAGACAACTCCATCTATTCGATTTCAGATATTGGTGAGGGCGATGTGCTGATTTCGACTTGGAATGGCATCTACATTTTGTCAAAACATGGTGAGGGTACGTTTGTAGGCCGACTTGGGAATACTGATATCAGTTCCATACATGCCCTTACAGTGTTCGCCAAATCACCCGATGATTTCTGGTTGGGACTGGTGGGTGGCATCATCCATATAAAAGGTAATCTTCATCACCCAGAGACTGCTTCCATCAAACTGTATACTCATGTCAATCAATCTGCAGTGGATAATCCACTAAACGTGGCAGAACTGGCTGACCGCCATGACGAAACTGGAGATTATCAGTTGGGCGGTATCTTCAGAATCGTGGAAGATAAAAATGGGAGAATATGGGCATGCACCAGTGAACCAGGACTGCTCCTTTTCGAAGCTGAACACGACCTTTTCACGAGTGTCAGCCAACAAATGGGTATTCTTGGTGACAATGTGCATAGTCTGGACATTGACAACTTCGGCAATTTCTGGATGACCACCAACTATGGAATACTACAGATGAAACTCGATGATAATTGCCAGCCTGTCGGGTACAAACTATATACAATGGTTGACGGATTGCCTACCAATTATTTCGGCAGCACAATGAGTACCGTTCTTGAAGACGGAACCTTGTGTTTTGTCAATCACGACCATATGATCACCACCACTCCGAAGGATTTGTTAGAACACCACTACAGGCAGAAGGTGTTTGTGTCAGATATTCAAGTCAATGGATTGTCTTTATCCAGCAATACCACAGACTCACTATCCTTGCTGCCATATACGGACCACATTGTTCTTGCACACAACCAAAACAACATCACTCTGCGATTGTCAACTCTTTCTTACGGTCAGGAATCTTCCATCCGCTATGCGTATTGTTTGCATGGTTTTGATAACGACTACCGTCAGACTGACATGGGAGTCAATAGTATCAGTTACAACCAGTTGCCACCAGGTACTTATAGATTGTCTTATAGAGTGCAGATGAATGGTGTGATTCAGGAAGAAAACGAACAATACATGGTCATCGAGATTCTACAACCTCTTTGGTGGAGGTGGTGGGCAAGAGTCATTTATGTGCTGATACTTGTTGGGATTGCTTACATCGTTTTTCATAACATACGCGATAGGAGAAGTAAAAAACGTCAGTTGAAACTCTTGGAAATGGAGAAAATGAAGCAGCAGGAAGTATATCAAAAGAAAATGCAACTCTATTCAAAGATGCTCCATGAGTTTCTGACCCCACTCAAGTTGATGAACGAAATGCTTCACGACCTTCACAAAAAGGTTCGTCCTTCCTTGCAAGCCACTCTTTTTATGTTGACCAACCAAGCCGACCGACTTGAGGAGGCCATGACCACTATCGTGGATGTGAAAGAAGATACTTTAGCACAAGAGACCATGCAGAAGGCGGAAAATCTTTCCTTAGTGGACAGAGATTTCTTGAGACGTTGTACAGAGTCTGTCAACAAACATCTTTCCGATGCAGAATACTCACATATTGTCATGATGGAGGAAGTAGGCGCTTCGCATGCCACCCTTTATCGCAAACTGAAGGCACTTACTGGTATGGATGCCACTTCTTTTATACGAACTGTTCGCATGAGGACTGCTTGTCAGATTCTGGAGAACGAACGCGACATCCGCATTAACGAACTGGCGGAACGGGTAGGTTATAGCAATCCCAAATATTTTTCCGTTTGCTTCAAGAAAGAGTTTGGAGTCTCTCCAAAGGACTATGTTGCCGAAGGGTAGATAAATAATTATAGGTATGCTGGCTCAGGCAACTTCATTAGTGAGATGCGACTGGAGAAAGATGATTACAGACTTATCAAAAAGAGACTTATTTCTCTTTCTTTTTCTTACGCTCCTTGAGTTCATGACGCAAGGAGAAAATGGCAATAACCACACCGAGTACACCGACCATCAAACAGATGAGGTCGAAGTTCTCTTTTGCAAAAGTAGAAATACTGTCCATAT
>JAFXVU010000090.1 GCA_017534705.1 Bacteroidaceae bacterium | reverse complement strand
TTAACTTGGCAGTCCATTCACGCATCCCTGAAGCAGCATCTTCTGGCTTATTGGACGCTCTCGTTGGGTGTCTTCACGGTGTTTGCAGTGGGTCTGAACCGTCCAGATTTCAGTCAGGAAGTCCAAGCGACAGGAGGTTATCAGTATTATGTGGATTGTCGTGTGCCCATTCAATACGACCTGAATAATCCTGCTGTAAGACACAAACTATCACTTCAAACATTACCAGATAGTACGCAGTTCCTTAGCTTCTTACGCCATACTCAAGACGAAGCCAGCTGCCTCAACCTCAATCAAGTCAGCACCCCCACGGTACTAGGCGTTGACCTCAAAGAGATGGAAGCTTTCGGACTCATCCACGACGCTCAATCCTCAACGCTCGACGCTCAACTATATCTCGACCAAGAAGCCCTCACATGGAGCCTCATGAAATCTGTGGGCGACACGCTCTACTATCAGAATGGAAAAGGAGAAAGTGTGCCTGTGGTGATTGCAGGTACGTACCCTACAGGTCTTTTCCATGGGAATGCCATCATGTCGTCAGAAGATTTCCGACGTTTGTGGCCAAAGGAGAGTGGGGTGGAAGTGCTTCTGGTGCAATCATCCAGTCCTGATGAAGCCATCGATATTCTCTCTACTGCCATGAGTGAATATGGTCTCAATATACAAAGTGTGGAAGAGCGCATCAGGATGTTCTTCGAGGTGACAGAAACCTATCTCATCATCTTCCTGACCTTAGGAGGATTAGGTCTGCTCTTAGGAATATTCAGTCTCATCATCATCGTACGAAAGAACCTGACGGCACAGACCTCAACCATCCAGCAGTATCGTGCGATGGGCTTTTCAGAGAAACTCATCGGAGAGTTGTTGCTCCGTGAGAACTTGCTCGTACCCTTCTATGCCATCTGTATCGGTGCCATAGGATCTGTCATCAGCATCAGTGCCAATGTGGGAGGCGCAGGTTGGGGCACTCTCCTCCTTGCCCTCTTGTGCTTCATGGCCATTTGCGTCTTATTATATTATGGTGTCAAGCATATCATTATACAATATATTAATAATCAAACAAATAACAAACAAAGCGTATGAACAAGAAGTTTTTTACAGTGCTCCTGAGTGCAGCCGTTTGCACAGGGGCTTTGGCACAGGTAACGCCATACGGTTGGCGCGGACCCGAACACAATGGTTATTATCCCGACAAGGGACTGCTCAATGAGTGGCCAGAAGCAGGACCAGAACTCGTCTTCGAGACCAGCGATGCAGGCAAGGGCTATTCCTCTCCATTGGTGGTGGGCGATAGAGTGTACCTTACGGGCATGAACGAGGAAGAGACTGAGGAGGTGCTGAACTGCTACAATCTCAAAGGTGAAAAGCAATACACCGTTTCTTACGGGCATCCTTGGAGACAGTCCTATCCAGAGACGCGCACCACACCAGCCATCGTCGATGGTAAGGCATACGTTGTCAGCGGCATGGGCGAGGTGGTCTGCATCGACATCAGCGACGGCAAGATTCTTTGGTCGGTGGATGCTGGTGAGAAATATGCCCGCCAGACTGGCATGTGGGGCACTTCGGAATGTCCGCTCGTCTATGATGACAAGGTCATCTATACACCTTGCGGTCAGCAAACCACGATGGTGGCGCTCAACAGGAACACGGGTGAGGAAATCTGGAAGACCCGTGCCATTGGCGAAGCCTCTGGTTATGTATCGCCTATCATGATTGAGTATAAGGGTAAGCGCCAGATTGTCGGATCGACCAACCAAACCGTCATTGGTGTGAATCCAGATAATGGCGAGATTGAGTGGACGTTTGATGATTGGGGACCCCGTCACACGGGTGAGCAGAACGGTCGAGGACAGAACATCGCGCCCAACTCAGCGCTCTACAAAGATGGCAAAATCTTCTTCTGTCACGGTTACAACATCAATGGCTTCCAACTCCAATTGGCTGATGACCTCAAGAGTGTGGAATGCGTGTGGCGTACAGAAACCCTTGACACCCATCATGGCGGCTACGTGCTGGTCAACGGCAAAATCTATGGTTCCAACTGGGTGACCAACAACGACGGCAACTGGTGTTGCATCGACTGGGAAACAGGCGAAACAAACTACGAGGAGAAATGGACAGGTGGTGCCGGCAAAGGTTCCATCATTGCTGCTGACGATAAACTCTTCATCTACGACGAACGTCGTGGCTTCGTGGGACTCGTCAATCCAACTCCTGAAAAGTTCGACGTGGTGAGCAAGTTCCGCATCGCCCAAGGTAGTGGTCCCTATTGGGCACGCATGCACATTGACAACGGTATCCTCTACCTCCGTCATGGGGAATATTTCGCAGCTTATAAGATAAAGTAAATGAACAGGCGGTGCTATCTGTGTTGCTCTGCGTGGTTGCGCTCGGTGGGTGGGCACAGGATAAACATAAACATAAAATATTAATGAACAATATAAAACTATCTTTTTTATCCATCCTGCTCATGATGCTCAATAGCCCAGGTCGAGCACAAAACCTTGAGCTGAATGACCTCGAATACTTTGAGCGTCAGGGTGTGAATATTCTGGTATTTAGCAATAGCTTCAATGGGGGATTCAATGATGAAAAGAACTCCGGCATTGAGGTAATTCACCACGGTGTCAGGACTGTTCAGGGAGGTGCTGTGCGACTCAACAACACGCCCGAGCAGTGGGATCTTGTGCCCAAGATGACCTCACGGAAGGTGGATAAAGAGCATCAGACGATCGAGGTGGGGATGAGGTATGATGATTATGATTTTGACTCACGTGTGGTAGTTACGGCGAAGGGAAAAGCGGTCGAGATTTCGGTGTGGTTGGACAAGCCTGTGCCAGAGAAATTGGCTGGTGAGGCGGGCTTCAACATAGAATTCCTTCCTTCCCAATACTGGCTGAAGACCTACACGGTCGATAGACGTTTGGGGAGGTTCCCACGCTATGCAACGAGCCTTACCAAGACTCGTCCGAACAGTGAGAAACCCAGACAGTTCAAGGGCTTCAAGACCTATGATGACCGTGGGACAGACCAGTTTGTCGACCCACTCCCCATAGAGACAGGTCATCAGTTTTCCTTAGCTACGGACGACCCAGAACGTCTGATTCGAGTGTCATCCGAAGACTCGGAAATCAGCCTCTACGACGGACGTATGCTGGCTCAGAATGGCTGGTTTGTGCTCCGCTCTGTCCTGCCCAAGGGAAAGACGGGAAAAGTAGTCACTTGGATGCTTGAACCGTATGCGTTGCCAGGCTGGATTCGTACTCCGAACATCGGCTTTTCTCAGGTAGGATATATGCCCAATCAGCCCAAGGTGGCAGTGATTGAGTTGGATAAGAATGATACGCCGCTCAAGGAAGCTGTGCTCATGAAGATAGAGGAAGATGGTCAGACTTCTGAGGCTTTCCGTGGTGCGCTTAATCGGTGGGGAAACTACTACAAATATAACTATGTGAAGTTCGATTTCTCTACTGTGCAGGAGCCTGGAGTCTATTTTATTCAGTACGGAAACACAAGGACGAACGACTTCCTCATCGACCAACACGTCTATGATAAGATCACCGACGCCACCACAGATGTGTGGGTTCCCATACACATGAACCACATGTATGTCACAGAGGGTTACCGGACTTGGCATGGGGAACCTTTCAAGGAAGGATACCTGCAGGCGCCTGAGAGTGACCACTTCGATTTGCACCGTCAGGGCGCTTCGACAGATACACGTTTCAAGCCCTTCGAACTGATTCCGGGACTCAACGTTGGTGGGTTCTTCGATGCAGGCGACTTCGACATAGAGACTGGTTCCAATATTAGTGTGGTGCAGAACTTTATCCGCACTTGGGAACTCTTCAATCCCCAGCGAGACGAGACCTTCGTCAGTCAGAAGCAACGCTACGTGGACCTACATCGTCCGGATGGTATACCTGACATTCTTCAGTTCATTGAGCACGGCACACTCAACCTCGTCGCCCAAGCCGAACAGATTGGCCACATGGCCTCGACGCTCTCCAATTCCGTGCTCGACAACTACCATCATCTCGGCGATGCCGCCTCCATCACCGATGGCCTTCACTACGACCCTTCCCTGAAGCCCTATGAGGTTTCAGCTGACGGAAAACGGAGTGGCACACCCGACGACATGTGGGCTTTCACCTCCAGAAACCCCAACCTCGATTTCCAGGCTGCCACAATGTTCGCAGCAGCCAGCCGTGCCCTGAAAGGGTATAATGACGACCTCGCCAACCGAGCCCTTGTGCAGTCGAAAAGGCTCATGCAAGAAGCTACGGAACTCATGGGAAGAAACTCACAGCGACAGCAGAGAGGCCGGGGCGATTTGGCCACAAACCTCCAGCTCTATGGTGCCACTCGCGAGCCACAGTATCTCGACAATTTCAATCAGCAAATCTGGAGAGCTTTGGACAGGAATGTCAACTCAACCATCCAAACAGCCCTCGATGCCATCCCCTTCATGAATGAGGATTATCGGCAGCGTCTCCAGCCCTATGTGGTCAAATATGCCCAATACATCGACAGCCTCAGCACCCAGAATCCATACGGCCTTCCCATCGGATTGGGCAACTGGGCAGGTGGAGGACAAGTGCTCAGCTTTGGCACTACAGTATGCTTCGCCCACCTCTACTTCCCCGACATCGTTCGTAGGGATATGGTCTTCCGCGCAGCCGACTGGCTCTATGGCTGTCACCCCTATCACAACTACTCCTTCGTCGCAGTAGTCGGAGCAACCCGTCCCAAGCAAGTCTTCTACGGAAACAACCGTGCCGACTTCTCATTCATCCCAGGAAACGTGGCGCCCGGTCTCCTCTTCCGCCGTCCCGATCACTTCGAGAACTACGACGACTGGCCTTTCCTTTGGGGTCAGAACGAAGGCACCATAGCCGGCAACACTCAATACATCATCTTCGGCTCTCTCCTCAAGAATATCGTAAGTGCCAAGTAAAGTTTTCACCACCCAATCATCCAAACAACCCACATCTATGAAACAAGACCAAACAATGCGTGTCGGCATCATCGGCACAGGATGGATAGCCGAGAAAGCAGCCATCACTCTCCAAGGATTACCAACCATCGAAGCCTACGCCGTCGGCTCTCGAAAGATAGAGACAGCCCAAGCATTTTCCGCTAAGTGGAACATCCCCCGAGCCTACGGTTCATACTCCGAACTGATAGCCGATCCCGATGTTGATCTTCTATACATCGCTACTCCTCACTCCCACCATTTCGACGTGACCAAAGAGGGTATCCTTGCCGGAAAACCCTGCCTCGTCGAGAAAGCCTTCATGGCCAATCTTCGCCAGTCAAAGGAAATCATCGACCTCGCCCACACCCAGAAGGTCTTCCTCGCCGAAGCCATCTGGACACGCTACCAACCCGCTGTGAGCATAGTGCGGAAAATTCTCTCAGAAGGCCGCATCGGACAGCCACGTCTCATCACAGCCACCTTAGGTTATTCGATGGGAAACAAGGCCAGAATCATGCGTCCTGATCTATGCGGCGGAGCCTTGCTCGACCTGGGAGTCTATGCCTTGAACTTCGTCAGGATGTTCACGAATAGCGACATTGTGAGCCTCGATGGCCAATGCGTGAAGTCCGACACAGGCATGGATTTGACCAACGCCATGACCATCATCCTCAGCGACGGAATCCTTGCCAACGTGCAGTCCAGCGCCTCCTGCGTAGGCGACAATATCGGGGTCATCGCTGGCACGGAAGGCAATCTCATCATCGACAACATCAACAACCCTCAGACCATCACAGTCAATGGTCCCGACCGCACCTACATAGAGACACTCCATGTGCCCAAGCAAATCACCGGCTATGAGTACCAGTTCCTTGCCTGTCGCGATGCCCTCATCCACGGCCTGCTCGAACCTAACGAAATGCCCCACGCCGAGACCCTCTACATCATGCAACTCATGGACGAACTCCGTCGCAAATGGGCTGTTCACTATCCGATGGATGCCCCCCGCTTTTCTTAGCCACCGACCCAACGCCTTTGAGGCTCGGCCTCAATGCCCTTGAGGTACGCTCACATTGAAGGATGTCAAACTCGATGTGCCCAGCGGTGTGCTGATGCTGGTGGACTATAACAAACGTTGGCGCACCACCAATCCTGTGGCCACACTCAATCTTCAGACAGATTCACGAGCAACCTACAATGGCGACATCAAGGTTGATGAATACGGCACAAGCACCGTCGTCATTGACAAGAATGTTACATGGAATGGTGCCTACGATGTTGCAGGCACAGGCAAACAGACAACTGTCATCGTCAGTGGTGTGTGGAACATGACTGAAGACTCCAACGTGCACAATGTCATCATCAAGGAGGGTGGCGTCATCAATCGCAATGGTCATCAACTGACGACGAAATAATCATAACGATAACATAATAGTTTATAACAACTTCATCCTCGTTTTTTCCCGTTTCACCCACTTTCTTCTTTGCGTTCGTGCGTAAGGGCTGTAACTTTGCAGGCGAAATCTCAATAATTGTACGAATATGAAGAAGAAAATCATTTTATTGGTCATCACGACAATTTTGACGAGTGTCGGCTTGTCCGCACAAAACACGTTTAACGTCAGCGGATCTGTGGTTGAGAAAGAAACGGGTGAGGCTGTTGTGGCTGCCACCATGCAGTTGCTCGCTCTGCCCGACAGTTCGTTTGTGGCAGGAACCACTACAGGTTCTCAGGGTGAGTTCTCTTTTAAAAATGTGAAGAAGGGAACCTATACCATGAAGATATCATTCATTGGCTACACCACTAAATATGTGGATGTGAACCTGAGCACCCAGAAGAAAGGGAATGTGAACATGGGATACATCACGATGACGGCAGATGCCATCCTTCTGGACGCCGCCAAAGTGACAGCCCATGCTGCCAAGGTCTCGGTGTCGGGCGACTCGCTGGTTTACAATGCAGCAGCCTATCGTGTGCCAGAAGGGTCCACACTTGAAGCGCTGGTCAAACAATTGCCTGGCGCGAAGGTGGACAAGGATGGCACCATCAAGATCAACGGCAAGGAGGTCAGCAAGATCCTTGTCGATGGCAAGGAGTTTTTCCTGAACGACAAGGAGGTGGCGATGAAGAACATTCCGACAGACATGATTGACAAGCTCAAGACCTACAACAGGAAGAGTGACCTTTCACGTGTGACGGGCATTGACGACGGAGAAGAGGAGACGGTGCTTGACCTGACGGTGAAGGAGGGTATGAAGAACGGATGGAACGGCAATGTGAATCTGGGCGTGGGCACGAAGCATCGCTATGCTGAACGCTTCAATGTGAACCGCTTCAAGGATGATTTCCAGACCACGCTGCTCGGTAGTGCCAACAATGTGGCAGACATGGGCTTCGGTGGCGGAGGTGGTCGCTGGGGAGGCTGGGGCGGAGGTCTGCGCAACAGCAAGGAGATTGGTGGCAATTTCGCCACTGCCAAGCCCAAGCTGGAGACGGGCGGAAGCGTGCGCTATCGCTACGACGGCAGCGACAACGAGGACAAGTCATCCACCGAATACTTCAATGCTTCATTGGCGAAGTTCAATGAGGACTATAGCAAGAACTTTACGTCGAACCAGCGTGTGTCGGGTAATTTCCGTCTGGAATGGAAGCCTGACACGATGACCAACATCATTTTTCGTCCCAACTTCTCTTATTCACGCAACAGGGGTAGGGGACACAGCTCTTCGGGTTCCTATAGCGGCGACCCTAACGATACGTTGCTCAACAAGTTGGCGGACATCGTGGTCAACTCCAACACAAACTATAATATGAGCAACAACACCAACACGAACTTCAGAGGTGAATTGCAGGCAAACCGCAAGTTGAACGATAAGGGAAGGAACATCACCCTGCGTGTGAATGGAAACTTCAGCGACGGCAAAAGCAAGCAACTGTCTGCCGCCAATATCACCTACAACACGTTGGGCACCAACCAGCAGAACAACCGATACTACGAAACCCCTTCGAAAAATTATGGCTTGCAAGGGCAGCTCAGCTACAGCGAACCGATTGCTGACCGGACTTATCTGCAGATGAGCTACATGTACGACTTCAATTACAGCAAGAACGATCGCCGTGCTTTTATCTATGATTCAGACGCTTATCAGACTCTGTCACAGAGCATGGCGAATAGTCGATACAACATCAACGCTGTGCTCAAATTCATGGACGACATGAAATACGTGCTCGATGGAACAGACTCCGTGGCCAACAGACTGAGTCAATTCTCTGAATACCGCAACTACAACCAGACCATCAACCTCAGTTTCCGCAGGGTGCGCGAGAAATATAACTTCAGCGTCGGATTTGACCTCTTGCCTCAACGCACCACGCTGAACTACCAATACATGGGATACACCTATCCTGAGATTACACGCAGTGTGTTCAACATTGCACCACGCATCAACTTCCGCTGGAATCCCGACAAGCAGACTAACCTCCGCGTGCGTTACAACGGACGTACACGTCAGCCCAGCATGACAAACCTGCTCGACATCAAGGACGACTCCAACCCACTTGTCATCACCAAAGGCAATCCAGGACTGAAACCCTCGTTCTCGCATAATATTTTTGCCGACTTCGACAGTTTCAATGCCGAACAACAACGGGGCATCTTCTCCTGGTTCTGGTTCAATGCCACTCGGAACAGCATCGACAACAAAACAACCTTCGACAACACAACGGGTGTGCGCACCACGATGCCAATGAACATCAACGGTAACTGGAACGGAGGAGGCGGTTTGGGATTCAGCACTGGCTTGGGAAAAGAGAAGGCATTTAATATAGATGCTGATTTTGGAGGTGACTACGCACACAATGTGGGTTTCTACAACAATGCGACTGGTGATGACAACACTGGTGATCTTAAATCCGTCACCAAAAGCATCAGCCTCGACACAGGACTGGACTTCTCCTATCGAACAGAGCTATTCAGTGCCTCACTCAACGGACGTCTCAACTATGCACACTCTCGAAACAACCTGAACGACATGGGAAACATGAAGACCTATGACTTTTCGTACGGCGCTGAATTGGAATGGACTGCTCCGTGGGGCACTTCCTTGACAACAGACATTGGCATGAGCAGCCGCAGGGGATATTCCTCACGGGAGATGAACACCAACGAACTGCTGTGGAATGCACAGGTGTCCCATTCATTTCTTAAAGGGCATGCCCTCACCATCATGCTTGAAGTCAATGACATTCTGGGTCAGCAGACCAACATCAGCCGTAACGTCTCCGCTCTTATGCGTACCGACTCACGCAACAACGCCATCTATCAGTACGGTATGCTTCGTGCCATCTATCGATTCAATATCTTGGGTGGCAAGAATGCCCTGACCGAAGAAAAGAAACAACATGGTGAATGGGATGGCGACTTCGGTGGCTTTGGTGGGGGTTGGTAATCAGTCGTCAATAAAAAAACACACCGAATAGCAAAAAACTTTAAACTCTCATCTCTAAACTGTAAACTTTTCCGTATCTTTGTCCACAAAATTTGAATAAAGAAGCATGAAAGTCAAGAAAATCATACATGGCGTGTTCTTAGTGCTGGGGCTGTCAGTGCTGGGATTGCTGTTCTACTATACGATATGGTTGATCACCGATGAGGAATTCAGGGAGATGATACGATATGGTTGGCCCTGGAACTCATGGATGGTGCTGATGGACTATCTTTTCTGCTGCCTGATCACGACGGTGGTGACGCTGTACTACTGGCAGTCACGTGAACGGACAGAACGTGAACGAGACAAGTTCCGTCTGCAGGCATTGGAGAACCAGCTAAGTCCACATTTCGTGTTCAACAACTTCAGCATTCTTGCCGACTTGATAGAGGTGGATCCGAAGAAGGCTTCAGCCTATCTGATGAACCTCTCGAAGGTGTACCGCTATACGCTGTCCCACCTTGACCACAATACCGTGACGTTGCAGGAGGAACTGGAGTTCCTGCGTCAATATTTGGCATTGCTGCAGCAACGTTTTGGTGAGGGCATACAGGTGAAGATTGCTGACGACGTAGCTACCACCAACGGAAAGATGCCGCCTGCCGCTTTGCAGATGCTCATCGAGAATGCCATTAAGCACAACGAGCACACACAGGCGCGTCCACTCATCATCAACGTGACCACCGAAGGATCACATATTAGTGTCTGCAATAAGAAGCAGCCCATCACGACGGCAGAGAGCACCAACGTTGGTCAGCACAACATTGCCGAACGCTATCGTCTGCTGACCCGTAAGAAAGTTGCCATCCGTGACAGTCAAGACGAGTATTGTGTCACCATTCCGCTAATACCTATAGAACGATGAAGATACTGATTATAGAAGACGAACAGAGCAGTGCCGACCGCCTGCGCCGGATGCTCGAGGGCGAACATGAGATGGTGGGTTTCTGTACCAGCAATGCAGAAGTGAGGGCATTCTTCAGCGATGATGCCCATGCCAAAGTGGATTTGATACTCTCCGACATCCAACTGGGTGACGGACTGAGCTTTGAATCGTTGCGCACAGTACCAACGTCGATTCCAGTCATCTTCACCACTGCTTTCGACCAATATGCCGTGCAGGCCTTCCAGTTCAATAGTCTCGACTATCTGCTGAAACCCATCGACGAGGAGGAACTGCATGTGGCACTTGGAAAAGTTCAAAGTTCAAGGTTTAAAGTTCAAAGTTCCACCACCGATGCCATCGCCCAAATATTGGCATCTGTGAAGAATCAGACCATTCGATACCGTGAGCGCTTCCTTATCCCTCATCGTGCCGACGAATACTTGATTGTTCCTGTGAGCGACGTGAGCCACATCACCATCCGCGATGGGGTGGTGCGCCTCTGCACCCTGCAAGGCAAGACCCACCAGTTATCGATGACCCTCGAAGAAGCCGAGAGCCAGCTCGACCCCCAGCGTTTCATGCGTGTCAATAGGCAATTCATCATCAACGCTGCCGCCGTCGAAAAACTCTCCACCTATTTCCTGGGCAAGATGCGCATCCACATCGCCGGTTTCCCCAACACGGAAATCATCGTCAGCAAAGACAAAGTCGCCACCGTCAAACGCTGGTTGGACTCGTAAAAACATGAAGATACAATTATTACCACTCAAGGTGATTGGAGGATTCACAGGTGTCATGCTTGGTGTATTTGCCCAATGCACTTCTCCTGACAACATGTATGCCGATTTTGATTGGTTTGAATATAAAACAAATGAATAATCATGAAGAGATTTTTAGTTACCCTTTCTGTATGCACCTTCGTGCTTTCAGCAAATGCTCAGTACAGACAATGTTTTGATGAAGGTTGGAAGTTTTTCCGTGGAGCAGCAATAAATGCAGAGTCAATGGATTTTGATGACTCAAAGTGGCGAGAGGTGACAGTACCTCATGACTACAGTATGGAACCAGTAGCATACGCCCATGACTACCGCGAACGAACATCCGAATGGAGCGATTGGCAGGTGGGTCCTTTCTACCGACTTAGCGTTGGCGATTGGGACAGCGGACAGACCGTTGGAGGAGAAGGTTGGTACAGAAAGACAATCACCCTTGCTGGCACAGAGAGCATAGATGAATTGCTCCAGAAGAAGAACCTGACACTTCGTTTTGATGGTGTTTATAATCATTCAGAGGTATGGGTGAATGGCAAGAAGGCGGCCTATAACCTTTATGGATACAGACCTTTTGTGGTTAATCTCAATGACATTCTTAAGGATAAGACAAACAGAAATGTGAAGAATGAGCGTGAGGTGACTATAGTCGTTAAATCAGTCAACCAAGGTCTTAACTGCCGTTGGTACGCTGGTAGCGGCATCTACAGGCATGTGTGGCTTGAGACAACTGGCAAGTTGCACCTTGACGAATGGGACACTTACGTTGATGCATCGGATGTTGTTGGAAAAAATGCAAACGTGAAAGTATCTGCTAAGGTGTTTGGTCAAGCTAATGGATCAGTTAAGGTAGATATTATGAATAAGGAAGGTAAAATTGTAGCGACTTCTTCCAAGTCTTTCACATCTAATGAGGATAAGGTGTCTGTTGAAATACCAGTCAAATCAGCAAATCTTTGGTCAGACATAGTCCCATATCGCTATAAGGCTCGCATCTCCCTATCTGATGCAAAAGGAGAGACAGATGCTCTCACTATTCCTTTTGGAATACGTAAGATAGAGTTTTCTGCAAAGGAAGGATTCAAACTCAATGGAAAGGTCACAAAGCTTCGTGGTGGTTGTGTTCATCATGACAACGGATTGCTGGGTGGTGCTGCTATTGACCGTGCTGAGGTTCGCAAGGTGGAGCTGCTTAAGGAACAGGGATATAATGCTGTACGATGCAGTCACAACTTGCCAACAGTGGCCTTCCTCAATGCTTGCGACTCGCTGGGTATGCTGGTCATCGATGAAGTGTTTGACCAATGGGAAGAGTCTAAGCGTCAGGATGATTACAGCAATTACTTCAAGGATAACTTTGAGTATGATGCAGCCTTGATGGTTCGTCGTGATCGCAATCATCCTTCCATCATCATGTGGAGCATCGGCAATGAGATTGCCCAGCGCTCAGACGTGCCAAGAGGCAAAGAGATAGCAGAGGCAATAACTCGTAGCATAAAGAATGAAGACACCACCCGACCTACAACTATGGCCATCAATGACTACTGGGATCGCACAGCGCAGAAGATGAACTGGGATCAGGATTCACCACGCGCCTTCGACCTCGTCGAGGTGGGCGGTTACAACTACGAGCAACGCCGCTATGAGGGCGACCACGAGAAGTACCCTGAGCGCATCATGTATGGTTCGGAGACTTATCCTAATGCCATAGGTTCAAACTGGCAACTCGTGGAGAAGCACCCTTACATCATCGGCGATTTCGTATGGACAGCTGTTGACTATATTGGTGAGTGCGGTTTGAGTCATGTCTTCGAGTGCAGCAAGCGCAATGGCTGGGTACAGTTGCTTGCATGGCCCTGGTTCAATGCGTGGTGTGGTGATATTGATCTTGTGGGCAACAAGAAACCGCAGTCATACTATCGCGATGTGGTTTGGGGTGTACGCAAGATTGCCATGGGTGTTCGCCCTGCTGTTCCTGATGGAGAACATGAGGAAGCAATGGGGTGGTGCTGGACAGCAGAAGAGAACCACTGGAACTGGAATGACAAGGCTTATTCAGAAAATGGTCGTTATCTCCCTGTAGATTTGCGTCCAGAGAAGTATGACAACGCTATACTCAAGCGCGATGTGGTACACGACGTCAATGCTCATCGCAGTGACTCATTGCGTGTAAATGTATATACCCGCGAGAAGCGTGTACGTCTGTTTATAAACAATAAGGTGATTGGTGAGAAAGATGTCGATCCAACCAATTACACAGCTTCTTTCTTTGTTGCTTATGAGCCAGGTGAATTGAAAGCAGAAGTGGTAGGCAAGATAGGTGAGGATAACCAGATTGTATTCAAGACGTCAAAGGCTCCTTATGCAATTGAGATTGAGCCTGCTTGCCCAGAATTGATTGGAAATAACGTGATATCATCTTCCCACAACTCTCTCGCTTACTTCCATATCAAGGTGGTAGATGAGGAGGGAAACCTCTGTCCTACAGCCGAACTTCCACTTGAGATAAAGACCTCTGGCGCAAAGCATTTCGTGACCGCAGGCACTGGACATCCTTACGACATGAAATCATTCCGTTCGCTTACTCCAACAACCTTCCGTGGTCAGGCAGTTGTCATCATTCAACCACAGGGAGAAACAGGAACTGTGGAGTTGTCAGTAAGTTCACCAAAACTCAAGAATGACGAAAAGATTAGTGTTGTAATAAAGTAACAGGCAAATCACCCCTCCTCCAACTTCCAAAAACAAAAAAATAACCAAATAACCAAATAACCAAATAACCTTTGGGGGGTGGGGGACAAAAAAAGGGTTGCCTTATCTTGTGGATAAGGCAACCCTTTTAATCAACTGAAAAATCAGCCCGTTAAAACCTAATAAAACACAAGTCACCACAAAGCGACCTTTCCGACACTTCCCATATCAAGTGTCGCACGAATGCCCATAGAACGGAAGACCCTCGCCATCGTAGCAAAAGTCAAGTTGTGCCCCTTTTCGATACGTGACACCTGTGCCCGTTTCACGCCAATCATCTCACCCAGCTGTTCTTGCGTTAGATGTTTAGAGAGGCGTGCCTTTCGAATTGCTTCACCCATCAAAAAAGAGTTCATCTCAGCCTCATAATCATCGCGGGCAGAAGTCCCCTTCTCGCCCAACCTGGCATACAGCCGATGCTTGCCTATCAGGTAGCCTATGATGAAAAGTCCCACAACCTTGGGCAGGCGATGACCACTGACGAACTCCCACATTCGTTCGCAGGCTCCTTGCAGCAGAAATGCGAACATCTGCGGATAGCTGTCAGCATCGCGCAACCACGTGGCGAAGTTCTCCTGTAGATAATAACTGAAAAGGATACCACTATAATAATCGAAAAGGTTACCACGTAGACCAGAGTTTTACGTTATATATAAGGTGACTCATAAGAGCACTGTAAGGTATAATTAGTTAAAACATGGTAGACATGGACAAGAAAGAACAAATTCTCCATTACCATCGCATTGATGGTTTGAGTCAGCGGGAGATATTAGGGGGCAACGTACCTGTTCCTGATGTCACCCAACAAAAAATCGGACTGATGTTTAGTCAGTCCGATTTTTATTGTTGAGCAAGCTCTGCTTTATTCTCACTTAATCACGACCTTTTTACCATTGATGATGTTGATACCCTTTTGGGGAGCATCGAGGCGCTGGCCGTTCAGGTTGAAGATACCCTCCACCTGACTCTCACGGTTGTCTTCCACCGTGATGTTGTCGATGTACGTGG
>JAFXVU010000089.1 GCA_017534705.1 Bacteroidaceae bacterium | reverse complement strand
TGTCAAGGCATTCTGGTTGTTGCCTCGTGTCCAGTAGGGACTCAAGTAAGTGCCTGCGTTCTTGTAGGCCATAATAAAATACTGCGAGGTGAGTTGCTCCACCTGAGTAAGTTCCACGTCTTCAGCGATTGCTGGTGCGACCGTTAACGTGGCGAACAGAATTAGAAAGATTTTCAGTTTCATATTAAGATTTCTTTAAGTTAACAGAAAGTTCTGGGTTTTCATTTAATGTTCATGATTAACAGAAGGTTGTCAATGATGATGTCGTAAATGACAGCACCTTGCCTTCGTGCCACAAATGATGACAAGCTAACTATCACCTTCGATTTTGCAAAGTAAGCATTTAATTTGGAAAACAAGGACTGTTTTTCTCAAAAAAAACACTTTATTTGAGGTTGTTCATTAATTACCGTGAATTCGACGAAACTCAATTATGATTTATTATTTGCAATTTATGTTGATATTAAACATGAATGCCCACAAATTTGACATAAAATTCTTGAATTTTAATGTAAGGCAAAGCCTTTTTGTAATTCTCATGAATTCATCGAACTGACGTTAATTATATTGTAAGTTGTCATGTTTTTTCTTCTCCAACGTCATTATGCCATACAGGAGGCAGTTATATTTTTTAGAAAAGACTTGGGACATTGTGTTATTATGTCTAAATTTGCATATTATGTTATAACCATCTGATTAATATAAAGACAAAACTCAATATGAAAAAGAAAAAATATACAATTATCATCCTATGTGGAACGATGGCTCTTATGATTATGGGATGTAACGGCAATGCCAATACAACCCATCGAATCAATACAAATGACACGAACGACGAAGTGGTCGCAGACAGCATCATTGACCCTTCCGGGAGCAACGGCATAGTGGATGATGGGTCAGAAGAGTCGGCTAAAGTTGTTGCTTTATCCCAGTTACAGCAACTATCGATGAGTGACATACCGTTCAAGACCAAAGAGGTGAAGACCACAAAATCAGACGACGGTCGTCTGACCTTTTATTGCTGGGACACTGAAGAGGGAGGTTCCATGCCCATGTTGGGGTGGGCTTGTGAGTACATTGGACAGAGCGGAAAAAAACACCTTGTTGACATGAGACAGGAAGAAGGCGACATAGGCGCTTGGGTACATAGCATATACACCATTCAAAAGAACGACAAATCGACATTTTATTTAGTAAAGTGCAGACAGCAGCTTTCGGGTATGGACGGTTTCATTTGGGTCAATACCTACAAAATAGAAGGAGATCATCTGTATAAGATAGCTTTGAGTGATGATATGGAGGGTGACAGCATTTTCAGTGTGGAATACGACATGATTGACTGGTATGATGCTGCTGGTGGTTTCGGACAGGACTGGGCTTTCCACTACGACGAGGTCAAGCGCGACTTGTATGTTCCCCAGACTAAAGAATACGGTTTTCCACCTTGCATCACTGACCGCTATCGTGTCTATCACTTTGATGGCAATCAATTCGTGAGACAACCCAATGTCCGTCCTCATTGGGGTATGCCTCTCATCATGGATTACGAGCGCCTCGTGAAATATTTCCCCACTAAGGATTACACTGTCCGTGTCGACCAATTGGTTGACGGTACTTTGCGTTATGCCTCTTGGAAATCATCGAATGAAATGTCATCTACTCCAGATATTATTATCCTCGGTGGTAAGGAGACTACCATCAACTACAGCAAGGCTTATGTTTTCGTCAATGATGGCGTAGAATACACTGTGGGTTATAACGAGAATGTCAAGGCAGCCGACGGCTACACCTATTCCCATCAATACCTTTTGGTGAAGAAAGATGGTAAAGTTTTGCTTAAACAAGAGAAAATTGACCCTGAAACGTAGGGTATTGGGTAAAAAATACTAAATTTGCAGTTTGATAGGTTCCAACACCTGAATAAAGACTGTAATGAATTCCGCCAACACAAAGATAAAAGACATTCTGTTCTTGTGCGTCTTATTGGTTTTCGGTACGATGACCATGTCTGCACAAGAGCGGAATGATTCCATATCCTCCTCTTCTGCCGATGCTGACCACATCAAGGTGTCGTTGGTCACCTGCTCCCCAGGTCAACTTATCTATGAGTTGTTCGGTCATACCGCTATCCGTGTGGAGGATCCCAAGCGTCATCAGGACCTTGTCTTCAACTATGGTGTGTTCAATTTCAACACAGACAACTTTGTCTATCGTTTTGTCAAAGGCGAGACCGACTATGAATTAGGAGTTGTGGAATGGAAATATTTCATCCATGAATACGCAATGCGCGGATCTTCCATCGACGTTCAGGAAATCAACCTCACATCCGATGAGAAAATCGAAGTGGTGAACTATCTAGTGAACAATTACGACCCTCGAAACCGAACTTATCGTTACAACTATTTCTACGACAACTGCACGACTCGTGCCCGCGATGTGATTGAAGAGAGTGTGGATGGACAGGTGGTTTACATTCCTGTCAGCAATCACCTTACTTTCCGTAGTATAGTCCATCAATTCACCGAAGAACATCCTTGGTCAGAACTCGGTATTGATTTCTGTCTGGGTGCGGAATCGGACCGCCCCATAGACCAGCGTCTGCAGATGTTCGTTCCCTCGTATACAGAGAAGATGTTTACTTCCGCCATCATCAAGGACATCGAAGGTAATAACCGCCGCTTGGTAAACAAGGCCTTCCAGGCTCTTCCTCCTGGTCAACAACCTGAAAGCAATGAGTTTCCTTTGTCGCCTATGGTTGTGTTCTGGATTCTCTGTGTGATATCGATAGTCATTGTGGTTGTCGAATTAAAGTTCCGTAAGATATTCTGGGGAGTGGATATCATCGTGGGTGTCCTTCATGGGCTCGGTGGTTTGGTCGTTGCTTTCCTATTTTTCTTTTCAGTCCATCCGACCGTAGGCAGCAACTGGCTTGTGTTAGTTTTCAATCCATTGTGGCTCATCTGGCTTCCGTTCAGTGTGGCATGGACAATTCGTCGGCAGCGCGACCGTATCCACATCATCAATGTTTTGGTGCTTCTTGTTTTTCTTGCTTGCATGCCATTTATTCCCCAAGTGTTCAATGAATGTATATATCCCATATTGCTGACATTTTGTCTTCGTTCTGTGTCACATTTGCTATGGCAGTATCATCCATCCTCATTGGTACAAAGGTTGTCGTTCAGAAAACATAATCACACATAGAGTTCGATGAAGCCATTCGTAAGCACCATATTCGCTATTCTAACCACCACTGGTATTCAGGCACAGGTTGTCCCTTCCGTGCCCAGATTAGTTGTGGGCATCACCGTTGACCAGTTGCGTTCCGACTATATGAACGCCTTTGTCCCTCTCTATGGTGATGGGGGCCTTAAGCGTTTGATGTCTCAAGGCACCTTTTACACCAACGTCCAGTACAAGAGCACAAACGTTGACAGAGCCTCTGCCATAGCCTCCGTCTTTACGGGTACCGTCCCTTACGACCATGGTATAGTCGGCAGTATGTGGCTCGACAGAGAGACTTTGCGCCCAGTGTTCTGTGTCAGCGACTCCAAGGTACGTGGCATCGGCACGGGTGAAGGCCTTTCTCCCAAGAATCTTGTCACCACCACAATAGGGGATGAACTGAAAGTGGCCACTAAAGGCAAGGCCAAGGTTTATGCTATTGCTCCTTTCAGTGAAGCGGCTATTCTCGCTGCAGGCCACAGTGCCGATTGTGCGTTATGGATTGACGACACCAACGGCCAGTGGGTCACCTCTTCCCATTATGGTACATCACCAGCTTGTTTGCGTTACATCAACACCACGATGCTGTCGAACAACATCGCCAACATCAAGTGGACCCCATCCGATTATATCACCGGCAGAATCAACTACTATATCTCTGGTGACGAATTATCGTCCTTTACCCATCGTTTTACGGGCATAGACAAGTTCCGTGACTACAAACGCAGTGCATTGGTCAACGAGACCGTGAGCACTGCCGCGGCAAGTCTGCTCAGGGCAGGGGAGTTGGGCACCGACGGTGTTCCAGACCTACTGTCGCTGACCTATTATGCAGGCAACTTCAGCACCACAGGCAGCAGTACAGAGCTTCAGGATACCTACGTGAGGCTTGACCGCCAGATAGAAGAGTTGCTTGCCGCCATTGACAAGCATGTAGGCCTAGACCACACACTTATTTTCTTCACCTCCACAGGTTATGACGATTCCCCAGAGGAAGACTTGAGTACATACGGCATTCCTTCTTATGATTTCAAACTAGACCGTTGCTCTTCGCTGCTCAATATGTATCTTACCGCCATCTACGGTGACGGACAATACGTTGACGCGCAATACGGCCAGTATATCTACCTCAACCACAAACTTATAGAGCAACGTCAGCTTAATCTTCAAGAGATACTCGGTCGTTGTGAGGACTTTCTTTTCCAGTTTCACGGCGTGAGGGATGTCTATACATCGCAGCGACTGACACAGGGAGCATGGACACCCGGAATCTCGCGTATCCGCAACAGCTACAATCCTCATTGCTCAGGCGACATCTTCGTGGAGATAACCCCTGGTATGACGCTTGTCAACGACAATGGTGGCAAGAAGGTGGTTCGCGACTCCTATTTCGAGATTCCTCTGGTGTTTTTCGGCCAAGGTGTGAAGTCCCAGAAAATCCATACTCCAGTCACCATTGACTATATCGCTCCCACCATATCGCATTCCATCCGTATCAGGGCTCCCAATTCATGTGCAGTAGCCCCTCTTCCCGACATCAGCGAATAATCTCATTGCACTTTGTTATCGTGCTTTTTTGAGTATTTCTCATGTTCCACGCACGATAATTCGCAACTTTTTCGTAATTTTGCACGATGGAATGAACCGGGAAGCATAGGCTGAAGTCTATTTTTCTCATCTTCAACATTTTAGAAATCAATTAAACAAAATAAACATGGCATTTAATTTTTTCAACATCTTGGGCAGTTTGTTCGGCGACAAGAAGTCGCGCGACTTTAAAGCCATCAAGCCCATCGTAGATGAGGTGCTCGCCATCTACCCTGAGATGCAGAAACTGAGCAACGACGAACTTCGCCAGAAGACGCATGACATCCGTAAGGCCATTCAGGACTCTGTAGCTGACAAGAGGGCTGAGATTGAGGCCATCAACCAGAAGATTCAAGAAACAGAGATTGACTCAAGAAAACCTCTTTTCGACAAGATTGACAGTATAGAGAAGGATATACTCGATGTGTTTGAGAAAGAGCTCGACAAATATCTCCCAGAGGTATTTGCTATTGTGAAGGACACCGCTCGCCGCTTTGTTGAAGCAGGCGACAACAATCTTGTGGTGACAGCTACAGACTTTGACCGCAAACTCGCTGCTTCGCACGACTTTGTTGAAATCGACGGTGACAAAGCCATTTGGCATAATCACTGGGTAGCTGGTGGTAACGACACCGTTTGGGATATGATTCACTACGATGTTCAGCTCTTCGGCGGTGTGGTACTCCATCAGGGTAAGATAGCCGAAATGGCGACTGGTGAAGGTAAGACACTTGTGGCCACCCTTCCTGTATTCCTCAACGCACTTCCAGGTAATGGCGTGCATGTGGTGACCGTCAACGACTACCTCGCCAAACGTGACTCCGAGTGGATGGGACCGCTCTACATGTTCCATGGTCTGAGTGTGGATTGCATCGACAAGCACAAACCAAACTCAGACGAACGTCGCAACGCCTATCTTGCCGATATCACTTTCGGTACGAATAACGAATTCGGCTTTGACTACCTCCGCGACAATATGGCGATGTCGCCTGACGACCTCGTCCAGCGTTCACATAATTTCGCCATTGTCGATGAGGTCGACTCGGTGTTGATTGACGATGCCCGTACACCGCTCATCATCTCAGGCCCCATTCCTCATGGTGAGGAGCAGATGTACGACGAGTACCAGCCCATCGTACAGAAACTGGTTGAGGCACAGCGTCAACTTGCCAACCAGTATCTGGCCGAAGCCAAGAAACTCATCAACTCTGGTGAGGACAGCAACATGGAACCAGGTTTCCTCAGCCTTTTCCGTGCTTACAAGGCTTTGCCAAAGAGCAAACCCCTCATCAAATATCTCTCTGAACAGGGCATCAAGGCAGGACTGCTCAAGACCGAGGAGGTTTATATGGAGAACAACAACCGCCGCATGCCTGAGGCAACCGACCCGTTGTTCTTCGTTATTGACGAGAAGCAGAAGAGTGTTGAGATGACCGACAAAGGCAACAAGTTGTTGGCCGACATTGTGAAAGACGACCAACTCTTTGTGCTGCCCGACATCACCTCGCAGTTGTCAGAGGTTGATAATATGAACCTCACCATGGAGGAAAAAGTGCAGAAACGCGATGAGTTGATGCGCAAATATGAGGAACAGAGCGAGCGTGTTCACACTATCCAGCAGTTGCTGAAGGCATACGCACTGTTTGAGCTCAACGACGATTATGTCATTATCGACAATCAGGTAAAGATTGTGGATGAACAGACGGGACGTATCATGGAAGGCCGCCGCTGGAGCGACGGACTGCATCAGGCTGTTGAGGCCAAGGAGCATGTGAAGGTAGAGGCCGCCACACAGACTTTCGCTACCATCACTCTCCAGAACTACTTCCGCATGTACCACAAACTCGCGGGTATGACCGGTACCGCCATCACGGAGGCAGGTGAGTTTGACAACATCTACAAACTTGATGTGGTCGAGATTCCGACCAACAAGCCAGTCATCCGTAATGACATGAACGACCGTGTCTATAAGACCAACCGTGCCAAGTACAAAGCAGTCATTGCTGAAATCGAGAAGATGATTGATGCTGGACGTCCTGTGCTTGTGGGTACCACTTCTGTGGAAATCAGTGAGATGCTGTCTAAAATGCTCGACCTTCGTCATATTCCACACCAGGTGCTCAATGCTAAACTCCACCAGAAGGAGGCCGACATCGTAGCCCAGGCAGGTCAGAAGAGCATCGTGACCATTGCCACCAACATGGCAGGTCGTGGTACCGACATCAAGCTCTCGCCCGAAGTGAAAGAAGCGGGAGGACTTGCCATTATTGGTACAGAGCGTCATGAGAGCCGTCGTGTTGACCGTCAGTTGCGTGGTCGTGCCGGTCGTCAAGGTGACCCAGGCTCATCCGTGTTCTTCGTGTCACTCGAAGACAAGCTGATGCGTCTTTTCGCCAGTGAGCGTATCGTGAAACTCATGGACAGAATGGGATTCGATGAGGACGAGGTGATAGAACACCCGATGGTCAACAAGTCGATTGAACGTGCCCAGAAGAAAGTTGAGGAGAACAACTTCGGTATTCGTAAGCGTTTGCTGGAGTACGATGATGTGATGAACAACCAGCGCCGTGTCATCTACGAGCGCCGTCGTCACGCCCTGATGGGTAAGCGTATCGGCATGGACATCTCCAATATTCTTTGGGACCGTTGTGTCAACATCATCGAGTCAAACCCAGAATATGAGAGCATTCGCGAGCAGTTCCTCACCATTATGGCTATGGAACCACCTTTTACTGCTATAGAATACGAAAAGGAGAGCCGTGAGCGTCTTGAGGACCAAGCCTACGAAGCAGTGATGAAAGCATTCAAGGCCAAATCAGACAAACTCGCTGAGACAGCATGGCCTGTGATTAAGCAGGTTTACGAGGAGCATGGAGCGATGTACGAGAACATCCGTGTTCCAATCTCCGATGGTCGTCGTGTTTACCAGATAGCTCTGCCATTGAAAGAGGCTTACGAGACACAAGGCAAGTCCATCATGCTCGCCTTCGAGAAAATCATGCTTCTGCACCTCATCGATGAGTCGTGGAAAGAGAATCTGCGCCAACTTGACGAACTGCAGCATTCTGTGCAGAACGTGAGCTATGAGCAGAAAGACCCACTGGTGATTTTCAAGATTGAGTCGTCGAATCTGTTCAAGAACATGATTAATGAGATTAACGACAATACAGCCAGCATCTTGATGCGTACTCATCTGCCAATGCCAGACCCTGATGAGATGGCTAAGGCACAGGCCCAACAGGAGGCCATAGCTCGTCAACAGATGGAGGAACGTATGGCTCAGCGCCGTCAGATGATGATGCAGCAGACCAACCAGCAAGTCACCTCTTCGCTTGATGGCGAGGGTGAACGTGCTCAGCGTGAAGCATCGCATACTGACACACGAAGCCGTGAGCAACAGATGCAGCAGTCGCGTACTCCTTACGTAAACCGCGACAAGGTTGTAGGTCGCAATGACCCATGTCCTTGCGGCAGCGGAAAGAAGTTCAAGCAGTGCCACGGAAAAGGACTTTAGAGCCATTGATTCTATAGAATCTATAAACATTATAGACACTTTAGAACTCATTGAAGCCATAGAATAAGGGGGATGGAACGTGGTTCCATCCCCCCCTTATTTTTCCTTCCTTCTTTTCCTCTTACAATTGGTTGAGTTTAGAAGTGTCGATTTTGGAGACACCAGATGAGTTGACTTTGACGTCGTCGGCTGTACCTGAGATTATCACCTTGGCCACACCGCTGTTTTCAGCCTTGATTCTCTCGCAATCCACATTGAGGTCAACCTTTCCAGTGCCACTGCATTCCAAGTCGATAGCTTTGCCTTTGAAGGAACCTTCAATTGTGCTGGCTCCAGAAATTTCCATCTCGGTATTGTCGGACACGATATCCAAATTGCCTTTGGTGGCCCCGGAGAAATCCAAATCGATATCCTTGGCTTCAAGTTTCAGTTTCATCGTGCTTGCACCCGAGCAGTCGAAGTCGGCTTTACCACGTGCTTTGATGTTTGCGGTGAACTTGCTTGCACCCGAGCAGTCGATATCGGCTTCCGAGCAGTCAATGTCACCGACAGTTATCGCACAAGCTCCTGAGACATCCATCATCATTCTTTCGGCAGAGAATCCTTCTGCATTCAGTTTTGTGACACCAGATAGATTGAAAGAATTGATTTGTGGTGCGGTGATGTAGAGATAGACTTTTTCATTCTTCACTTTATTAGGTGTTCTGAAGGGGAAGTCCAATGTAAGCACACCGCTCTTGTTTTTGACTTGCAAAGCGTTGAAGACTTTTTCAGTGGTCTTCACCTCTACTTTGTAGTTTTTTCCCTGTACGTATGTCACCTCAGTGTTGTAGCCGATGTCGATTCCTGTGAAATCTTTGATGTTGAATTCCTTGGTCACGACTTCGCCTTCCGTTTGGGTAATCTTGCCTTCTGCGGTCTTTTCAGATAGTGAGAACCACACCTTGGTGCTTCCGTCTTTCTCAGCTGAGCATCCTGCAAACAGTGTTACAGCCAATGCCATAATAGATGATAATAATGTCATTTTCATTTTGATTTATGATTTGTAGTTGATATTTATCTCATAGATGTTCTTTGTTCTCTTTTTCCTGGTTCTGGAGTTGTTTGACCTTGACAATGATGGTGGTCTTTCCGCCATGGAAGACATGCCCGTTGGAAGAATAGTTGAGCATGTATACGCGGTTGGACTTGTCGGTCTGCACCGTCAACACCATTTTCGTCACGTCGTCTTCTCGTTTCTTGCTGAAATTGCCAGTGTGCGCCTCGTTCTCGAATGCCTTTTTCAATGCGCCGATGTTGTGTCCGCTGGTTTCCAAAGTCTTGACTGTCTTTATGATGCGGTGAGTCTTAGGATCACGTTCCACTGCCGAGGTGAAGGTGCTCCATCCAACAGTTGAGAATTGATCGACCAACCTGTCTATTTCATTCTGCGCAAAGGCAGAAACGGAAAAGATGAGTGTGGTAAGCAGAGTGATGATTCTGAAATGTGTCATATCGTTTAAGTGTGTTTATTCGTTTAACATCCTTTGGATTTCCTCTCGCATAGCGTCATCGTTGATGTCGGAGAGTAATTCGTTTTCAGCATTTTGGATAACGGTGTATGTATCGTCGTCTTTCATCGATGCTTCCGCTTGTGCCAATGTCTGCTCAATATGTCGGTGGATGCGGTTGAGGTCGTCGATTCGTTCTCCATTCACAATCATGTAACTGCCTTCGTACCTGTCGAAGAGAATTATGTCCCTGTAAGAACGATAAGCAGAGGAACCAATGAGGCACACTGCCACGATGATGGCTGCCGCTGCTGCCCAATGCCAGTGATGTATGTTTTTTTTGAGAATGGGAAAAGATTCCTGCTTATCGTTCTTCTCGGGAATTGTCTGTAGAGAAATCGGTCTAGAGGTCGCTGTCTTGTCGGCTTCTTGAATGACGGTTTTGTCGGTTTTCAAGATTGTGGTCTTGTTGACCTCTAAATTGGTGGACTTGTCGAATGGCAAAGCGTAGAAGTCGCAGAACATCTTCTTGTAAGGCAAGAGGGTAGGGTCAACTTCCTGAGAGGCAAAATACGCGTAGAGCATCTTTTCCTCCTCCAGCGTTGTCTCGCCATCAAAGAATCGCTCCACCATTTTTCTGATGTCGTCGTTCGTTGTCATATTTAGTCCTCCTTATTATATTTTACCAAATAAATGTCTCTTACACTCTGTCGGGCTCGGCTTACAGCTTTTCGTATAGCAGTCTCGCTCATCCCCGTTATCTTTGCGATGTCCTTGAATTCCATGCCTTCGAGGTGACGAAGCCTTAGGACTGTCTGTTGCATGGATGGCAGGGTATCTATGATGTTCATCATCCTTTCGATACGTTCGTCGGGAGGGTCGTCTTCCGAGGGTATCTTATGCATGGTGTTGATGTCATCGAAATGATGGGTTCGTCGAAGTTTGTCGAGGCAGAGGTTCTTTACGATTGCTTTAGCGAAAGGCAAGACGGGTAGGTGCAATTGGTCGTGCATCTGCCATAGGCGGAGCAAGGTTTCCTGCACCACGTCGTCGCATTCGTCTGAACCAGGCAGATACCTTTCAGCCACCTTTTGTAATTCCCTCTGCAGTTCGGCTACCGCTTGTTGATACTCTTCAACAGTCATTCTGATGGTCGTTTCTGTTTATTATACGCAAAAGAACATCTTTTGTGACAAAAAAATGAAGAAAAAATGGGATATTAGTGATTTTGTCGTGAAATAGGACTCTTAAAACCCTTTGTCTTGTTTTATTTTGGCTAAATAACGTGAATTCAAAAAAACATTTGTAATTTTGATGAATTGATGTTGATAATAAACATGAATTACCATTAATTTGACACAAATTTCTCATGAATATTCATGCAAGGTAAGGCCTTTTTGTCATTATCATAAATGCATCGAACTGACAAAGTATCGGAGTTGATGGGTTTAATTAGTTGTAAAGGTGTTATAAGGGGAGTTATGCACTTTCGTGCTGGATGTTACTACTGCAATTAAGTGCTATTGTCCTATGCATGCGGAATCATCGTTCTCCTCTTTTTTCTTGAAAGCCCAGAAACGTTGGCCTGCGTAGTTGAGAACGACGAAAAGGCACATTCCCACAGCCATGGCGATGTTCTCTTGAATCACCTTAGGTTGATTAGCGAGGATTTGTAGAGTGAGTGGTTTAGCCAGTCCATAGGCCAATAGATAGCAGACAACGATATTCACTGTAAACTTCATAATAACCTTCCAACTACGCTCACGATAGTGGAATGTAAAGTACTTGTTGAGGAAATAACTCAATATGCTACCGAAGAAATAGTTGGCAGCAGAAGAAACCCAGTAGTCAAAATGCAGCAAATTATAGAAAGCGAACATCACCGCCGTTCCGAAAATGGTGTTGATGATGCCCACAATGATGAACTTGCCAAAAGTCTTGTCGATAAGTTTGGATTTATTCATGATTCCATAAGATAGTCGTTAGGGTTGTCGGACGTAATACGTCGCAACTCAAAATCAGCCGGCCTCGTATTCTCTCACGATATAGACGGGTCGACGTTTCGACTCATTGTAAATTTTGCCCACATACTCTCCGATGATGCCTATAGACAAGAGTTGTACACCTCCTAAGAACAGAATCAGGATGACGAGTGTAGGGAATCCCTGGACATCATCCCCGAAAACGAGTGTCTTGATAAGGAAGTAGGCGAGATGACAGAAGGCATAGATGGAGATAATCATTCCGATGAAAGTGGAAATGCGTAGCGGTATGTTTGAGAAGGAAGTGATGCCATTGATAGCCAGTCCGAATAGCTTTCGGAATCCCCAATTCGACTGTCCGTGTTGCCTGCTGCCTCTATTGAAGCCGATTTCTTTTTTGTTGAATCCAATCCAGCAATAAAGTCCTTTGGTGTAGCGTTCCGTCTCGCGAAGGCGTTTGAGTTCGTCGATACACTTGCGGTCAAGCAATCTAAAATCTCCCACGTTGGGAAGCATGTCGAAATTCGTCATCTTCTGAATCAGTGAGTAGTACATCATTGATAGGCTTTTGCGCAACCAACTCTCCTTTCCCCTTGACAGTCGTCGGGCATAGATGTCGTCGTAGCCTTCTTCCCAATATTTCAGCATCTCTGGTATAATGTCGAAAGGGTCCTGAAGGTCAGCGTCAACGTTTACCAGACAGTCGCCCGTCACGTAGTCGAAGCCTGCGAGCATGGCAGCTTCCTTTCCGAAATTGCGCGAAAGGCTGACGTAGGAAATTCTCTTGTCTTGTTTGCGCAGTTCCTTGATTTTCTCCAGCGTATGATCCTTGCTGCCATCGTTCACCAATAAAGCCTCCCATTCGTACTGACTGTTGTTGTCCATCAGTTCTTTAATGGCTTGATATAGAGATGACATGTTCTCCTCCTCATTATAACAGGGAATCAAAATGGATACTTTTTTCATAACCCTTCCTTATTTTATAATTTGATAAATGGTTTGGAATAGCGATGGGGATACCTCAGCGCTATGCACAGGATAACAGCAAGGCCAATGGCGAAGTTATAATACATGTAGCTGACAATGCTAGCAGGGTTGATTTGCGCAAGTCCTGCTGCGATGAGTATCTGTGCGCCGTAAGGCAGCAGTCCTTGTGTGAAGCACGACATCGTGTCAAGTATGCTGGCAGTCTTTCTCGGGTCGATGTGGTATTTCTCCGACAAGTCTTTTGCCAGGCTTCCCACAGTGATGATGGCAATGGTGTTGTTGGCGGTGCAGATGTTAACCATAACCACCACAGCAGCAATGCAGTATTCCGCTGACCTACGTCCGGAAATTATTCGGGTCAGATGTCCAATGATGTAGTCTATTCCGCCATTATGCCGTATAATGCCCAGCATGCCAGCTGCAAGAACGCTGACGATAATCAACTCGCTCATGCCGAGTATGCCGTTTGCCATGGCCTCGAACCAACCAAACAAACCGAAGTCGCCACACGCCATGCCGACAATGCCCGTCAGCAAATTTCCCAAGACCAAAACAGTCATGACATTCATACCAAACAGTGATGCGACAATGACCAGCAAATAGGGCAACACCTTGATATATGTCACATCTATTTTTTCTTGGACAGCATTGACATGAAGGCCGATAACGAAGTAGAGACAGAGAATAATCAGTGCGGCAGGCACCACAATCAGTGAGTTGGCTTTGAATTTGTCGTTCATCCGGCATCCTTGTGTCTGCGTTGCCACAATGGTGGTGTCACTGATGAACGACAGATTGTCGCCGAAGAAAGCGCCACCAGCCACCAGACCAGCCATCAAGGGAATGGACATGCCCGTTTGCGAGGCTATCCCGACTGCTATGGGCATGAGAGCAGCCACAGTGCCGACAGATGTGCCAATAGAGAGGGATATAAAACATGAGGCAAGAAACATGCCAGGCAAGAGCATCTGTTCGGGCAAGATGTTGATAGTAAGTCCCACGGTGGCATCCACAGCCCCCATGCTTTTGGCCGATGACGCGAAGGCACCGGCAAGGATGAAAATCCACAGCATGAGCATCACGTTTGCGGAGCCAGCACTTCGTGAGAATGTCTCCACGCGTTTGTTGAGTGTGCCTTTTGAGATGGCGATGGCATAGATTGACGAGAAAAGAAAAGCCACAGTGATAGGCACTTTGTAGAAGTCGTGCACCAACAGACTGGTGACGAGATACAGCACGACGAATACCAAAAGAGGAGACAGAGCTAAGAAACCCTGACCCTTCTTGTTGTTCTTATTTTTCTTTTCTTTGGTCATAAATATGCCAATTCCACAAACATGTCACACAATGATCATGATGATTAATGCGTGTGGTTTTCTGCACTTAAATGTGTTTCTATAGTGTGACGCCGTTCTTAAAGATGGCGATTTCCTGATAGTCCTTACGTTCGTTCCATGTGGTCTCACCATTTGCCACGCTGATGATTTTCTCGATGAATGCTTGCAGCACATCTTCCCATTTCTCACCTTCTACCAACACGCCTGCATTAAAGTCAATCCAATTCTGCTTGTTGTGGAAGAGTTGGGAGTTGGTGGATATTTTCATTGTAGGCACGAATGTTCCGAAGGGCGTACCACGTCCTGTGGTGAATAATACGATGTGGCATCCGCAAGCGGCGAGGGCAGTTGATGCCACCAAGTCGTTGCCTGGAGCGGAGAGCAGGTTCAATCCTTTTTCTTGCAGTCGCTCACCATAAGCCATCACGCCTCGAACAGCGCTTTTGCCGCATTTCTGGGTGCATCCCAAAGCTTTGTCCTCAAGAGTGGAGATGCCTCCTGCCTTGTTGCCTGGTGATGGGTTCTCGCCAACAGGTTCATTGTGGCTGAGGAAATAGGTCTTAAAGTCATTGATGAGACTGACAGTTTGGTCAAACAGTTCTCTGTTGGCACAGCGGTTCATGAGGATGGTTTCAGCGCCGAACATTTCAGGCACCTCAGTGAGTACGGTTGTGCCACCTTGCGCTACTAGATAGTCGGAGAATCGACCGAGGAGGGGGTTTGCAGTGATGCCGGAGAATCCGTCAGAGCCACCGCATTTCAATCCGACACGCAATTCAGACATCGGAACAGGCTCTCGGCGGTCGGCGGAAGCAATATCGTAGAGTTCACGGAGGATTTCCATTCCAGCTTCCACCTCGTCGCCTTCCACTTGCTGTGCTATCATGAAACGGATGCGACGATGGTCGTATTCGCCGAGAAACTCCTGGAATTTATCGGGTTGGTTGTTTTCACAACCTAGTCCAACCACGAGGACAGCGCCTGCATTGGGGTGAAGAACCATGTCGCGAAGCACCTTGCGAGTATTCTCGTGGTCGTCGCCCAACTGGGAGCATCCATAGTTATGGGGAAATGAAACGATGCGTTCCACTCCTTCATGACGCGTTGTCTGGTTGGAGTGTCCTTTTTCAGCTTTCAGACGTTCGCACAACTGGTTGGCGATGCCGTTCACGCAACCTACAGTCGGGATAATCCACAGTTCGTTGCGGATGCCCACATCACCGTTAATACGGCGGTAGCCTTGAAACGTGCGTCCTTCATCCGGGATATTAATGTGTGTGTCAACAGGGTTGTAGCAGTACTCCAGAAGACCAGAAAGGTTGGTCTGAATGTGTGTATGATCGACCAGTTGCCCTTTCTTCCTGTCTTCTTTCAGATGTCCGATAGGATATCCGTATTTGATGACATTCTCGCCCTTGTCGAGGTCTTTGAGTAAGAATTTGTGTCCGGCGTTGACAGCAGTTTGGATGGTGATGAGCTCGCCGTCAATGTCCAGTTGCTCACCGACAGCGAGAGACTGCAAGGCAACAGCAACGTTGTCAGAGGGGTTGATTTTGATATATTTGTCCATAGAGGATGTCTTTATGATTGATTAGTTTATTCTCAATTCACAACTTTTCCTAGTTATCCTAGTTCATATGCTCGTTAGTCATAGAAGTTCCAGCTCAGTCCGAATTTGATGTGTGAAGGCGCAATGGGATAATGAGGTGCCCAGAAGTAATTACCATCGCTTTGGTTGGCGTGGTAGTACATCAAATAAAAACGGGTGCGTTTGAGATGGAAGTTGACGTACGCAGTGAGGATGGGGTAGTTTCCAATCTTCATGCGATATGTCTTGTCTTGGTTGGCGAACTGATTGATGGCCGGCGCATAGTCGGAAGCGTAGTAACTGGTGAAATAGTTCAGCCAGCCTCCGAATTCGGTGTCAAGTACTTTTGCAATCTTGAATTTCAGATAAAGGTTGGCAAATAGGGATACGGTAGGCAAGGGTAGGACATCTTTATCAGAGCTGGCTTGGTAAGTGACATCAGTGTCAAGATGGAGTGGTCCGGCCTTGAAATCCTGTCTGAGGTTAGCGCTGATAATCTGTATGTTGCCAGAGTGCTGAACGGGTTCCACAGCGTAGGAATAGACAGCGGGGGAAGAAGCGGTTTCCTCGCTGATGAGTGTTTGGTGGTTTTGGAAATAAGTGTATTTTGAGATGTTCTCTACTCCGACTGACAGTTTTGTATGGGTGCGTTCCAGTGTGACGGTTCCTTGTATTCTTGTGCGCAACTCACTGTCATACTGGTCTTTTTTGTCCCACCAGGCATGGGTGTTGTGGAATCTCTCGTAGTAGAAACAGGGTACGTTTCGAGTCATGAAGGCATCAATGGCAAACTGCGCAGTGTCTTTCAGCAGTTTGAAGTTGAGTTCGCCATGGCCGTTGAGGTTCAGGTCTCCGGCGTCGTCGCCAGCCACACCAGCCTCGATGGTTGCATTGTAATGGATGTGGTGTCCCTGTGTACGGATAAGCTGTCCTCCAACAAAAACGCCGTTTTCGTTATATTTCTGTTCATAACGTGTACCTTCAGCGAGCGTGTCAGGCAGAGTGTAACGCCGGTTCTCGAAAGCTACGTAAGCATTGATGCCTGCTGCCGCGTATTTGTTGAAACCTTCACAGAGTGAGATACCAACCGTATTGCGCATAGTGAGGTTGGTAGTACGGTCTTTGATGATGTTGTCATCGTTGGTTTCAAGGTATCGGTTGGTGTAGTAAGTGCTGTTGGGAATGTTGGAAGTGTATTTTCGCACGAACCGTGTGAGTTTGAAGGTGTGGAAGATGCTGGTAACAGGCACGAAGACTTCATGCAGGTTGGTGGAGTCGCCTTCCTCTCGTGTGAATCCGATATTGTATTTGTGGTTGAAGAAAGCCACATCATGTTCTTGTCTGTTCCAGGTCTGGTCGAGATTGGTGGGAATGTCGCCCGTGTTGAAGTTGTTGGATATACCTTCAGGATTAGTGATGTAGAGGTCGTTGTAGATACCACCGCTTTCTGCCTGTTTCATGTGGTTGTGTCGGTAGATGAGGTGGTAGTTATAACGGTCGCCAGTGTAGGATGAGAAGATGGTTCCGTTCATGAAGGCCGTGGAGAGGTTGTCGTAATAACTTGGTCCATAGAGGTAGTCGAAAAGGAATCCGAAGTTGAAAAGTTTTCCCGCATTCCTCGAGAATAGGACCTTGAAGTGGTCGTCTCCAGTGTTACGTGTTCCACACCAGTTGTACGAAACATTTGTAATAGGCGATTTTGTGTTGAGGAAATGGAAACTGCTGGGTTCATTGTAGAACATGTCGTACGTGTTGAGGAAGATGAAGTCGTAGCCTTCATTTCGTTCAAAGAAGATACGGTTTTGTCTTGGCGACCCAAGGTTTCCCAATGTGTTGTAGTGGCCTTCGAAACCTTCAGGCAAATCGTTGTTTTGGTATAGATGGTGTAGTGTATCGACATCTACTTCAGTGCGTGTACCTGTGGTTTCATCAATGGTCCAAGCCTTGACATCGACAGGAACGACTTTCTTGTTGTTTTTGTCCCTGCTGGTGGTGTCAGGTCCCATAATCATGTCTTGGTCGGTATTGGTTTCCAATTCGCCAATGATACGTTGGGCATGACTCGTTATGCAACAAGTCAGAAAAATCGCTATTTGGAATAAACGCTTCAATGCTTTCGTATGGGCTTCTGTATTACAATTCGTCATCTAATGTTGCATGTAATCGGACACGACACTCGTCTCTGAAAAACTTTTCTTCAGCCTAAGAAACGGATGAAAAACTCAGCCACTTTCACAAGCACTGAACCGAATCCTACGCTGAAGAAAAGAATCTTCTGGTCAGGGCATGCGAAATAGATGACCAACGTAGCCAATGCGCCGAGCATGAAGATGATGTTGAGTATCTGACGCGCCTTGGCTTTATTGGTTGTGGAACTGGTGGCTTTCCTGTGTTTTCCCCCATGGCTTTCAGCCAGGGCTTCTTCTATCAGTTTATCTACTTCGTCGCTTTTCACTGTTCCTGAGTTTATTGTTTATCGTTGACAGCGGCCTTTATCTCTGCAATCAGTTCGTCTTTCACATCAATGGTTTTCACACGGAACTTTCCGAAACGGCGGTGCAGACCAGCACCATCTTTCGTGATGGCTTCAGCGTCCGTGATCCATTCCTCAGCAATCATCCGTTCGTTGTTGCTGGCTTCGTAGTCGAAAAAGATGTTATACATGTTCATCTCTACCTTTCCGTCGCTCACTGAGAAGTCGAGGTTGTAGAAAGCGCGGGTAAAGTCCTTTGCGAGTGTCTTGTTGCTGAACACCCATTCCTCGTCGGCTTTGATAGTCATTTTCCCGGCATTCTTGTCGTTAGAAACGATGGACGCGTAGTCACGGTTCTTATAATACGACCGCTCGTACCATACACCGTTCTCGGAGTTGGGCATGAAACGCAGGCTTACCCATTGAAGCAAATGGTTATAGATTTCGTCTTTTGACTTGCCTGGCAGTTCAATGGTTTCGGTGAATACGACTTTCCCGTCAACTTCTTTCACCGCGCCCTGCATGTAGTAAGAGGCTTCTTGGCAGGCCATAATCTTGGCTTTGCCGAAATAAGTGATTTTTTGTGCGTTGGCGCAGAATGGCAGTGCTGCCACCAATAATAAAGACAAGATGATTTTCTTCATAATAGCTACTATGTTTTTTATTTGATTCCGACATGATTAGCCTGGCAAGGCAGAGCGTTAAAGGCTCATGGTTCACAGGCAGAAGGGCATAATACGTTGCCCTATATCTTTGCAAAGGTATATATTTATTTTCAGATAACGAATGTTTGCCATGAAAGATTATGAATTTTTATCATAATCACGTCCTTTTTTTACATCCCTAATCAACGTGTTTCAACTACCTTTCTACTTCTGCCTTATAACGAAATAATCCATGTTCTTAAATAAAATGAAATAATATTCATGCTGTGAACGCTATATCTTTACAAAAAAAGCGTTTGACTATTTGTCTGAACGGATGTAAATCCTTATATTTGCTTGGTCAAAATATAGATGCTTATCGATATGAAAATACCTTATCTCTGTGTTGTGGCATTGAGCTTCTCATTGGCCACTTCCGCCCAGCATAAAGACGAGCCGTCACTCCCCATTTGGGGTGACCAGCTTGACGGCACATTCAAGAACCCCGTGTTGAATGCCGACTTCTCTGATCCCGACGTGATTCGAGTAGGAGAGAAATTCTATATGGTCGCCTCCGATTTCCACTTTATCGGTATGCAGGTGCTGGAGTCGGACGATATGATTAATTGGCATTATATCAGTCAGATTTACAATCGTTTTGACGAACCTGGTTGGGACAACAACCAACATTATGCAGGCGGTTCGTGGGCTCCTTCCATCCGTTATCATAACGGCCGTTTCTACGTCTATTTCTGTACGCCCGATGAAGGTCTGTATATGACAACAGCTGTTGACGCCCATGGTCCATGGGAGCCCCTCCATTTGGTGCAACGCGTGAAGAAGTGGGAAGACCCATGTCCGTTGTGGGACGATGATGGCCAAGCATATCTTGGACGAAGCCAACATGGCGCTGGCCCCATCATCGTTCACAAGATGTCGGCCGACGGCCGTCAGTTGCTCGATGATGGTGTGACAGTCTATACCGGGCCTGTAGCAGAGGGCACAAAATGGTTGAAGCGAAACGGTTATTACTTCCTCATCATTCCTGAAGGTGGAGTAGGGCAGGGCTGGCAAACTGTTCTCCGCTCCACCAACATCTATGGTCCATACGAACGCAGGATTATGTTAGAACAAGGTTCCACCACTATCAATGGTCCACATCAAGGCGCGCTTGTCGATGCCCCTGATGGCAGTTGGTGGTTTTATCATTTCCAGGAGACGCCTATTCTGGGAAGAGTGGTACATCTCGAACCCGTACATTGGCTTGACGAGTGGCCTCTGATGGGAAAGGACTTGGACGGCAACGGCATCGGAGAGCCTGTGAGCGAATGGCGTAAACCCATCAGTTCACACTCAAGGTCGATACCTCAGACCGACGACGACTTCTCTGGACCGCTGGGTCTGCAGTGGCAGTGGAATCACAACCCTCAGAACGACCATTGGTCGCTGACAGAACGCAAGGGATGGCTGACCATACATGCCCTACCAGCAGACAACCTCATGGCAAGCCGGAATATGCTCACTCAGAAAGTCATGGGGTATGTTACAGAAAGCAACACCATGTTAGATGTTCAAGGCGATTGCTTTTCGGGACTCGCTTGCACAGGTCAGCAATTCCATGCTGTAGGTGTGATGCCTCAAGGTATCTTCGTGGAGACAAACGGTCAGCGTGAGTTGGTCAAGCAAGGTTCTTTTAAGCGTGTCCATTTCCGAATTACCAACGATACCTTCACCAACAACCATCAGTTTTATTACAGTCTTGATGGAATTCATTTTCATCCTGCAGGAGAAGCATTTCGCATGAGAATCGGATTTTGGAAAGGTATTCGTATTGGTTTGTTCTGCTATGGTGATAAAGGCAAGGCCCGTTTCGATAAGTTTACGATGGAAGAGAAGTGAGATTTGAGAAACAGACTGCATAAAATTTCAATTTTCAATCGAAAGAACGATTCAATTTCATTTTTTTTAATTTTTTACAAAGAAATCTTGGAGATACAAATTAAAAAGGTTAATTTTGCATCTGATATGCGCTCTTCTGTAAAGGGTGCTAAAAAAAGAATGGTTTGTTACTAAACAAAATAAGATAAGTTATGAAAAAGAATACTTGGATTAAACCAGAGTTTGAAGTCGAAACATTTGTTCCAAACAATTACATTGCTTTATGTTCTTTGACTATTGAACATTCGAATCTTCAAGGTTATGTTATTGTCGATGTCAATAATAATGGCAAATACGATGGCAGTGGTGTGTTTGACAATGAAGGTAATCCTCTTACGCCTGAAGCATTACTCACTACCGGTACAGATAACTTGTGGTTTAATAATTTATCTGCTCCTCAGACTCTACCTACACCATCAGAAAACATCACTGTAGAAAGCGGAAAATTCACATACGTGAACAATGCCGTCCTCCTTACAGAAGGCAATGGCAAAGATTTCGTTTCTTATACAGCAGTGACCATGGATATTGAGGGTGAAAAGAACATGGTGTTCTATACACCCAACACAGCATCTAACAATTCCTGAAACTATTCTGAACACCAGATTATATATAAAGAATCCGCTGGAATCATATTGTTCCGCGGATTCTTTTTATGAAAAAAACGATGTCAATGAAAAACAAGATAAAGATTGTCTATCCTGGGTCGAAAGCCGTTAGTGACCCTTTGTTCATTCTTCCAGACGACAAGTTGGGGGATTATGTTGATGCCCATAAAGCCGACATCAGTGAACGTTGTTTTCAGGTTCATCCTGAGTTCGTCTTCCGAAAAATCGCAGACGAGGGCATACTGGTACCTACAGGGAAGGTGGCACAGTCTTTCAATGGAATTATCAACCTCAATCCAACCAGTGTGTTTCTTTGGCAGTTGTTCGCCTCTCCATCATCAGCTAATCAAATTTACGCTAAGGTGAAAGAGCAATACGATGAAACAGAATCGCTCAGTAGCGACATCCTCGATTTCGTCGTTACCTTCTACCGGATGGGGCTTCTTTTGCCTTTATAATCTATGGCCTCAAGAAAGTATTCAACATATAACCAATAACCTATATTTTTTATTATGGAAAAAAGAGAAGCATTCAAGATGTTCCTGAAACCAGGTTTCAAGGAAGAGTACAAGAAACGTCATGCAGCCTTGTGGCCCGAGATGAAAGAGCTGCTGCAGAAGGGTGGTGTATATGACTACAGCATCTATCTCGATGAGGATACCAATATTCTCTTTGCATTTCAGAAGACAAAAGGCGATGCGGGAAGTCAGGATATGGGCGACAACCCTATCGTTCAGAAATGGTGGGACTATATGGCCGATATTATGGAAGTGAACCCTGACAACTCACCCATTTCCATTCCGTTGCCAGAGATGTTCCACATGGACTAGGCATCAGGATTCGACTTATCGCGCCCATCATTATGATCGATTTCTGGTACGAATCGGATACGATTCGGACATAAATCCGGGTTCAATAATTGCTCCAAAATTTTTCTGTTCCCTTGTTTTTTCGTAATTTTGCATGTTTATTTTGCAATTATCGAATGTAATGTTTAGCGCTAACAGATGAGAAAGTTTGTTCGTTTTGGTTTTCAGCTGATTTCCAGTTCTTTGCTTTTTTGTGCATGCGACTTGTCAAATGGTATCAAGGTCGCACACATAGACAATGACGAAGGGGAAAAGAACGATTCAGTGGAGCAGGTGGAGGAAGAGGATGAACTGCAACTCTTCGAGGAGACGCCATTGCCTAAGGCAGCCGATGAGTTGTTCGATGATTTCTTCTTCAATTTCGTCTCCAATCCCAAATTCCAAAACTCAAGAGTTGTGTTTCCATTGAAGGTGAAAGGAGAAGAAGAAAACAATCCTTTAACATCAGAAGAATGGAACAATGAGAACATTTTCACCTCTCAGGAATTCTACACCACCATCTACGAGCGCGAAGATGAACTGGAGCTCAAGAAAGACACATCGGTCAATACCGTCAATGTGGAATGGATTCATCTCAACGAACGAAAAATCGACAAATACAAATTCTGCAGGATTGATGGTGTTTGGAAACTCACGGAAGTGGACAAATTATCAATGGACGAAACGCCAAATGGCAGTTTTCTTGACTTCTACTGCCGTTTCAGTTCGGATTCCGTTTTCCAGCGTGAGAACATCGCCGACCCCTTGCCCTTCAATATTCCCATCACAGAAGAAGTCGGTGATATGACGGATGATGAAATGACTGATACTGGAACAGAAGAACTTACACCCGATGAGTGGTTTGAACTGGCCAAGGAAATGCCATTGCCCAAGAATGTATTGGTCAATATAGAATACGGACAAGCCTATTTCAGCGAGAACGTGAAGCACCTGTTGGTTCAGGGAGTGAGCAACGGACTTTTCGTGAAATACACTTTCCGTAAATACGGTGAATGGCAATTGGTCGAGATCGAGAATTAGAATCAATCAACGATGAAAGATATCCTTAACTGTTCTTTATTACCATATAACACCTTTGGTATAGATGTCTGTGCCGACAGGTTCATTGAGTATTCTTCCGAAGAAGAACTGCTTCAGATTCTTCCTCAGATAGCCCAATGTCGTTATTTACATATTGGCGGAGGAAGTAACCTTTTGTTTACCGGACATTTCAATGGTATTATCTTGCATTCAGCCATTAAGGGCATAGAGGTGGTAGACGATACCACAGACTATCGTTTCATTCGTGTAGGAGCAGCTGAGGTCTGGGACGATGTGGTGGCCTATTGTGTCGCCAACGGCTTCTCTGGATTGGAGAACCTTTCTCTCATTCCTGGTGAGGTGGGGGCTTCTGCCGTTCAGAACATCGGAGCCTATGGTGTGGAGGTGAAAGATGTCATTCAAAAGGTAGAGACTATCGACCTCACGACTGGCGAACAGCGCATGTTCACTGTTGGCGAATGCCGCTATGGCTATCGCCAAAGCATCTTCAAACAGGAGTTGAAAGACAGATATGCAGTCACTTATGTTACTTACCGGCTCAATAAAGTGTTCACTCCGCACCTGGATTATGGTAACATAAGGCAAGAATTAGCCGACAAGGATGTTGTCACTCCGTCCATGGTAAGAGATGCCATCATACGTATACGACAGAGCAAGTTGCCCGACCCCAAGGTGCAAGGTAACGCAGGCAGTTTTTTCAAGAACCCAGTTGTTGGTCGTGAGGTATTTGAAAAGTTGCACCCCCTTTATCCTTCCATGCCGTACTATGAGTTGGAAGATGGGGTGAAGATACCCGCAGGATGGCTCATTGACCAGTGTGGCTGGAAAGGTAAGAATATGGGCAGGGCAGGCGTGAACCCATTGCAGGCGTTGGTGCTTGTGAATCTTGGTGGTGCCACAGGTGAGGATGTGCTTCAACTCTGCAACACCATCTGTGAGGATGTTTTCCAAAAGTTCGGCATCCGCATTGAACCTGAGGTTAATATCATCTGATTTTTTCGTTATAGCGTTATCGATGTTTCGGCATATCGGTATTTTCGTTATATCGGCATATCGTTATTTCGTTATATCGGCATATCGTTATTTCGACTTTTGGCTATTTCGGCGTATTGATGTTTTGGCATTTCGGTATGGCAACAAAGAATGAATTATGAGAATCACTTTTTTAGGTACAGGCACATCCATTGGGGTTCCTATGATTGGATGTCATTGTGAAGTCTGCAGGTCGAGTGATCCACGCGACCGCAGGACTCGCACATCTGCAATCGTTGAGGAAGGGGACACGAGAATCTTGATTGACTGTGGACCGGATTTCCGTGAGCAGATGCTCAAGATTGACGTGGACCGCTCTTTCGACGCCATACTTATCACGCATGAACACTCTGACCATGTGGATGGCATAGACGACCTCCGTCCTTCCAAATTCTTCGGTGAGGTTGATCTCTATGCCGATGAGTTCTGTGCCAAACACCTTATACAGCGAATGCCTTATTGTTTCCTACCCAAGGAACAGCGATACAAGGGGGTGCCTGAACTTAATATGCATGTAGCGGAACCACATGAACCTATTACTGTTGGAACAATGACCATCACCCCTTTCAGAGTGATGCATGGTAAATTGCCTATCCTCGGTTTCCGCATCAACGACCTGGTCTATATCACCGACATGAGTTCATTGCCCGACACAGAGATTCCATTCGCTAAAGACGCTGCTTTGTTAGTGGAGAATGCTTTACGCCCGATTATTCCACACCCCACTCACCAAAGACTTGAGGAAGCTTTGATATTGGCAGAGAAACTGAACGCTAAGCAGACTTATCTTGTACATATGTGCCATGAGATGGGCCTTCATGCTGTGGCCGATGCGCTACTTCCGCCGAACGTTCATTATGCTTACGACGGACTATCAGTGTCTTTTTGAGCTTTATTCTAGATATTCTAGATGAGCTAGATATTCTAGGGGATTCTAGATATTCTAGATGGACTAGATATTCTAGATGAGCTAGATATTCTAGATGAACTAGATATTCTAGATGAACTAGATATTCTAGATGAACTAGATATTCTAGATGGACTAGATGTTCTAGAATTCTATATTTGAGGAGTTCAACAAGTCAAAGATAAATCATTCATACATACATTCATTCATTCATTCTTTCTATCAATTGCAAATAAAAAGGGATTGCACGTGAGTGCAATCCCTTTCCGTTAGTTTTGTTAGTGGTTGTGTAGTGTGTGTTATTTTAGAAATAGATGTAGCGTTGGTCTTTCACTTTGGCGTTGAGGTAGAGCACGTTGATAACGTTGCCGGCTGCATACTGCAGGTTCCTGTTGGCCAGTGTGGATTGCTGTGTCTTGGCATCATACTTGTCGCTCTTCTTGTTCTTGTTGAGCACTTGGAAGAAATAGATACCAGTGTTGCCCTTCAATGGACCGACAAACTTGCCTTTCTCAGTCTTGCTGGCGCTTGCGCTGATGATAGGCTCGCTAGCAGCTGTTGAAGGAACGAATGTTGGATTGTTGAAACTGATGCCACGGATGGTGTCGGTTTTTGCATTCTCCACTTTCTGTGCATCTGCCATACTGGTCACACCTTTCACTTTGTCGGAAATCAGCGCGATTTTCTTGTCGATAAGCACTTCTTCCTTGATGATGTCTTTGAGTTTGTTGTAGTCGCGATAACCAGCTTTGTTAATGCCAGTCAAGGCTACCACCATGAAGTGGTCTTGGTCGCCACATTCATAGAGCTGAGAAACTTGTCCAGGTTTAGCGTCCTCGAACAACCACTTAATGGCGTCGCGTGTGGCATGAACGCCGGCGATGCTATGACCATTGCTGGTGATGTCGTTGAGGTCGAGGAAATGGAAACCATTCTTCTCTGCATTGGCTGTGATGTCGTCAACAGTCTTATACTCGCTGAGGAAAGTGCTCAGTTTAGTAAGAGTCTCATTGTAGGTGGCCTCACTGAAGCGTACTTCACGTACTATAGCAGCAACATTATATTTAGTAATGGGGTGCTTAGCCTGCTCCAATTTCACAATAGCAGTGGCGCCGTTGCTGAGGGTGATTTTCTTCACCTGACCTGCCTGCATATCATAGATGGAGTTGATGAAATTAACGTTGTCGGCATCTACAGGAATGTTCTCGAAGCTTGCAGTGCTCAACCATGAAGAATCAGCGGTCTGGTTGTATTTCTTAGCCACTTCCTTGAAGTTAGCACCAGCCTGGATAGCGTTGTAAATGCTGTCGGCAGTCTTGGCGATAGCAGCCTCGTCTGCTCCAGGAACACCAATCTGTCGAATAAGAACAGAGTCTACCTGCTGAGTGCGGTTTACGAGACGGAAAGCGTAGTAGCTGTTAGTGGCTGCGTCGAATACAGGTGCAGTGGTTGTGCCAACGGCAACAGAGTCAAGACGGCTGGCAATGGCCATAGGGAATGCGTTCTTGGTCTTGAGCAAGTTGGTGTAGCGGAACTCAGTCTCGGAGTTCTTGATAGCCAGTTCAACGTCCTTGTCGGTAGCGGCAGCGCGAAGAGCCTCGGCGCTTTGCTGCATCTCCTTCTCAAGCTGAGCGATATCGGCTTTGCTGGCTTTGACAGGCACGTCGATATATTTGATGTCGCGAGTCTCCACATACTGCTTGTATTGCTCCTTGTTTTCATTGTACTTGGCTTTGATGTCCTGGTCGTTCACTTCCACCATCTTGTCCTCAATGCTCGATACGGGTATAGTGGTAAGAAGGATGTCGCTAGTACTTGACTCCTGGTCGAAAGTCTGCTTAGCCTCAACGGGGTTGGAGAGGAAGCAGTTGGAAAGGAGCGTCTGATATTTGTTCATCAATGCCTGCTGGCGCAGTGTAC
>JAFXVU010000088.1 GCA_017534705.1 Bacteroidaceae bacterium | reverse complement strand
GTCGGCGCCCAAGTCGGGAGGTTGGATGAATGTGGTGAAAGTGACGCTCGGATTCATCGAACTCGCATTCGCGCTCAAGTTCCTCTCCGTTGCCGACCTTACCCAGGGATGGCGCATCCTCGACCGCGAGACCTTCCTGGCTTTGTGGATTGTAATCTTCGGTCTACTGGGTGTGTATTTGTTGGGTGGCATCAAGTTCCCACACGATGACGACGACCGCCACATCGGCGTGTTCCGCTTCTTCCTTGCTATGGCATCACTGGCATTCGCCGTTTATATGGTACCAGGACTCTGGGGCGCTCCTCTGAAGGCCGTCAGCGCCTTCGCGCCTCCCATGAAGACTCAGGACTTCAACCTCTACGACAACGAGGTGAAACCGAAATTCACCGATTATGACGCTGGCATGGAATACGCGCGTCAGCACGCACAGCCCGTGATGATTGACTTCACAGGCTACGGATGTGTGAACTGCCGCAAAATGGAGGCTGCCGTATGGGTTGACCCGACAGTGGCTTCAATCATGAACAACGACTATGTGCTCATACAACTTTACGTGGATGAGAGGACCCCACTGGCTGAGCCGTTGGTAGTGAACGAAAACGGCCAGGAGCGTAAACTGCGCACCGTGGGCGACAAGTGGAGTTACCTGCAAAGCAGTAAGTTCGGCGCCAACGCACAACCATTCTATGTGCTGCTCGACAACCAGGGCAACCCATTGGCACCCAGCTACTCCTATGACGAGGACGTGAGCAAGTATGTGGATTTCCTCCGTGGCGGACTGAATAAATACAAGAACGTTGAATAGTAATCATTCGCCCGAACGGCAATGAGAGAAAGAATGACATGATAGACAAAACGGAAAGACAGAGGATCATCGAATTGGTCAAGTCAGAGGTGCTACCTGCAGTGGGTTGCACCGAACCCATCGCCGTGGCTCTGTGTGTGGCCAAAGCCACCGAGACGCTGGGGCATGTGCCCGAGACCATCGATGTACTTCTCAGCGCCAACATCCTGAAAAACGCCATGGGGGTAGGCATCCCTGGCACAGGTATGGTGGGACTGCCCATTGCAGTGGCCCTTGGCGCGCTGATCGGTAAGTCAGATTATCAGTTAGAGGTTCTTAAGGACGTGTCTCCAGATGCTGTTGAACGCGGCAAGACCTACTTGTCAGAAAACCGTATCAGCATCGGGCTGAAGAAGGGTATCAACACCAATCTATATATTGAGGTGAAAGCCTCTGCTGGAGCTGATGAGGCTTTGGCCGTCATCAGCAACGACCACACCCATTTCGTGCATATCAGCAAGAACAACGAGGTGCTACTGGCCGAACAGACCTCATCCAATGAGGACGACACCTGTGACGACAGTTGGTTGAACATGCACAAGGTGTTTGAATTCGCCACTACCGCACCACTTGACGAGATAGATTTCATCAACGAAGCGCGTAAACTGAACGAGAATGCCGCCAAAGAATCACTCAAAGGCACGTACGGCCACCAACTCGGCAAGACACTCTCACGCCCCATCGGACGAGGCATCATGGGAGAGAGCATCTTCTCCCACATCCTCTCCACCACAGCCTGCGCCTGCGACGCACGTATGGCCGGTGCCATCATCCCTGTGATGAGCAACTCCGGCAGTGGCAACCAAGGTATCTGCGCCACCCTTCCCGTTGTGGTTTTTGCCCAAGAAAACCACAACACCGACGAGGAGATGACCCGCGCGCTGATGCTGAGCCATCTCACCGCCATCTACATCAAGCAGAGCTTAGGTAAACTTTCCGCCCTCTGCGGCTGTGTCGTAGCCTCTACGGGAAGCGCCTGCGGTATCACCTACTTGATGGGTGGTGGATATGAGAAGGTGACTTATGCCGTGAAGAACATGGTGGCAAACCTCACTGGCATGATTTGCGACGGCGCAAAACCCAGTTGCGCACTGAAACTGGCCAGCGGAGTATCCACAGCTGTACTCTCTGCCATGCTCGCAATACAAGGAGAGTGCGTAGGCAGCGTGGAAGGCATTATCGACGACGATGTGGACCGCAGTATCCACAACCTGACCAAGATAGGCAAAGACGCCATGTGCCAAACCGACCGTTGTGTACTCGACATCATGACAAGTAAATAAAATTCCACAAAAGCATCAAATCAATCATTATAAAACAAACAAAAAACAATGGCAGACAACAAACAACAATTACAGATTGAAATCAAACCCGAAGTGGCACAAGGAGTGTATTCCAACATGGTCCTGATCACTCATTCCAGCAACGAGGTCATCCTCGACTTCGTGAGCATGATGCCCGGCATGCCAAAGGCAAATGTGGCTTCAAGAATAGTGATGGTCCCTGAGCATGCCAAACGCTTGCTCTTCGCCCTTCAAGACAACATCGCCAAATACGAAGCACAGTTCGGAAAGATAGAACTCAAGAACCAGCCCAGCGGTCCACGTACAATTGCACCCTTCGAAATCAACAAAGGCGAGGCGTAACCCACCGAAAAAGCGCCTTTGAGGTGTTTAAAAAATGGCGAAAAACGTTAAATAATCTTAAATTTAGCGCTTTTCGCCATTTTTGCGTGGTGTTAAGGTGTAAATAATTGCAGATTTAATACTCTATTTCACAGAAAATTGCTAATTTTGCACCGCTTTTTGGATTATTGTGCACCTACGTGATGTAGAGAGGGCATATTATCCATAGCCTGAAACCATTGGGAAAGCCGATGGACAAAGGAAAAGAGAGCACAAGAGAGTAAGAGTGAATGTGTGGAGCCTTTCTGGCCGCGGCATGACGATGCTGATAAGGTGTATATAATAAGGTGGAACGCACAGATTGAATGCAAAAAATACAACAAAATAAATAATAATTAAAAAATCAAGAACATGCCTACTATTTCACAATTGGTAAGAAAAGGCAGACAAGTGTTGGCAGACAAGAGCAAGTCGCCCGCATTGGACTCATGTCCACAGCGTCGCGGAGTTTGCGTGCGCGTCTACACTACAACACCTAAGAAGCCTAACTCGGCAATGCGTAAAGTTGCCCGTGTACGTTTGACAAACAAGAAAGAAGTGAACTCCTACATCCCAGGTGAGGGTCACAACCTCCAGGAGCACTCTATAGTGCTCGTCCGCGGCGGTCGTGTGAAAGACCTCCCAGGTGTAAGGTACCACATCATTCGCGGAACACTCGACACTGCAGGTGTCGCCAGCCGCACACAGCGCCGTTCGAAGTACGGTGCCAAGCGTCCAAAGGCAAAGAAAAAGTAAAGAGCCGAAACGCAACAACAGTAAAGAACAAAAATTGATTGTTTTGGTATGACGGATCGCTAATGGTTGAGTAAATGCGCCGAGAGGCCTTTGAAGAAAACTTAGATTTGCAGCCTCAGACCGAAAGAATTAGAAATCAAAACAAGACAATGAGAAAAGCAAAACCAAAGAAACACGTGATCCTTCCGGATCCTGTTTTCGGTGACGTGAAGGTCACCAAGTTCGTGAACAACCTGATGTACAGTGGCAAGAAGAGCATTGCCTACTCTATCTTCTACAACGCCCTTGACCTGGTGGCTAAGAAGATGAAGAATGAGGAACTTTCCTCACTCGAGATTTGGAAGAAAGCACTGGAGAACATCACACCTAACGTTGAGGTGAAGAGCCGCCGTATCGGTGGTGCCACATTCCAGGTGCCTACAGAGATCCGTCCCGACCGTAAGGAGACCATCTCTATGAAGAATATGATTTCTTTCGCCCGCAAGCGCTCGGGAAAGAACATGGCTGAGAAACTGTCAGCCGAGATTATGGACGCCTTCAACCAGCAGGGTGGTGCCTTCAAGCGCAAGGAAGACATGCTGCGCATGGCTGAAGCTAACCGTGCATTCGCACATTTCAGATTTTGATTTTTAGGATTATTTTTTAAGGTAAAGTAAACAACAGATGGCCAAACAAGATTTAAATTTCACACGCAATATCGGCATCATGGCCCACATCGACGCCGGTAAAACTACGACCTCGGAGCGCATCCTCTACTACACCGGACTGACCCACAAAATCGGTGAGGTTCACGATGGTGCAGCAACTATGGACTGGATGGTTCAGGAGCAGGAGCGTGGCATCACCATCACCTCCGCGGCAACAACATGCCACTGGAAGTGGAACGACACACTCTACAAGATTAACCTGATTGACACTCCGGGACACGTAGACTTCACAGCAGAAGTGGAGCGTTCACTGCGTGTGCTCGATGGCGCTATCGCTACATACAGTGCCGCCGACGGCGTTCAGCCACAGTCGGAAACAGTATGGCGCCAGGCCGACAAGTACAATGTGCCCCGCATCGGATACGTGAACAAGATGGACCGTTCAGGTGCCGACTTCTTCGAGACCATGAACCAGATGAAAGAACTTCTGGGCGCCAACCCCTGCGCTGTGCAGATTCCTATCGGTGCCGAGGAGAAGTTCAAATGAGTGGTTGATTTGATCACAATGAAGGGCATCGTCTGGAACGACGAGACCCAGGGCTCAGAGTACGACATTATCGACATACCTGCAGATTTGCAGGCTGAAGCCGAGGAATGGCGTGAGAAGATGATTGAACTCGCCGCCGACTACGACGACGAACTGATGAACAAGTACCTCGAGGGCGATCTTGAGAGCATCACTGAGGAAGAACTCATCGCAGCAATCCGCAAAGGTTGCATCAGCATGGGACTGACTCCAATGCTCTGCGGCTCATCTTACAAGAACAAGGGAGTACAGCCCCTGCTCGACTACACCTGCGCTTTCCTTCCCTCCCCACTCGACACAGAGAACGTTGTGGGCACCAACCCACAGACCAAGGAGGAAGAAGACCGCAAGCCAAGCGAGGACGAGAAGACATCTGCACTGGCGTTTAAAATCGCCACTGACCCCTACGTGGGACGTCTGACTTACGTGCGTGTCTATTCGGGCAAACTGCAGGCTGGTTCCTACATCTACAACACCCGCTCTGGCAAGAAAGAGAGAGTGTCGCGCCTGTTCCAGATGTTCTCCAACCACCAGAACCCCGAGGAAGTAATCAGCGCAGGCGATATCGGTGCTGTAGTCGGTCTTAAGGACATCCACACTGGTGACACACTCTGCGATGAGGACGCTCCAATCGTTCTCGAGTCAATGGACTTCCCCGACCCCGTAATCGGTATCGCCGTGGAGCCCAAGACACAGAAGGACCTCGACAAACTGTCAGTAGGACTTGCCAAACTGGCTGAGGAAGACCCGACATTCACTGTACGCACCGACGAGCAAAGCGGTCAGACCATCATCAGTGGTATGGGTGAGCTTCACCTCGACATCATTCTCGACCGACTGAAGAGAGAGTTCAAAGTGGAATGCAACCAAGGCAAGCCACAAGTGAACTACAAAGAGGCCATCACCAAGGACGTTCAGCTGCGTGAGGTTTACAAGAAGCAGTCTGGCGGTCGCGGTAAGTTCGCAGACATCATCGTGAAGGTGGGTCCTGTAGACGAGGATTTCAAGGAAGGCGGACTCCAGTTCATCGACTTGGTGAAGGGCGGAAACATCCCCAAGGAATTCATTCCATCCGTCCAGAAGGGCTTCGAGGGCGCTATGAAGAACGGCGTGCTCGGTGGATACCCAATGGACAGCCTGAAGGTAGAACTCATCGACGGCTCATTCCACCCAGTGGACTCCGACCAGCTGTCGTTCGAAATCGCTGCCATCCAGGCCTACAAAAATGCATGCCAGCAGGCTAAGCCAGTGCTCATGGAACCCATCATGAAACTCGAAGTGGTGACACCCGAGGAAAACATGGGAGACGTGATAGGAGACCTCAACAAACGCCGCGGACAAGTAGAAGGCATGGAGTCGAGTCGCTCTGGCGCACGTATCGTAAAAGCCATGGTTCCACTGGCAGAGATGTTCGGGTACGTGACCGCACTCCGCACCATCACTTCCGGACGCGCCACCTCTTCGATGGTTTACGACCACCACGCTCCACTGTCGAGCTCTATCGCGAAGGCAGTGCTCACCGAGGTTGACGGACGTGCCGACCTCGTCTGAAAATAACAAAAAAACAGGGGCGCAGCGAGCGCTCGTAGCGAATGACTCTTACCTGTCGCCACGCCGCGCCCCAACATTAATAACATCAAAAAACAACAAACAACAATGAGTCAGAAAATCCGTATTAAGCTGAAGTCTTACGACCACAACCTGGTGGACAAGTCAGCAGAGAAGATCGTGAAGACAGTGAAATCAACCGACGCTGTGGTAAGTGGCCCAATTCCTCTCCCAACCCACAAGCGTATCTTCACAGTCAACCGCAGTACATTCGTCAACAAGAAGGCCCGCGAGCAGTTTGAGCTCTGCACTTACAAGCGCCTGATCGACATCTACAGCTCAACTGCAAAGACCGTCGACGCGTTGATGAAACTTGAACTCCCCAGCGGTGTTGAAGTAGAGATCAAGGTTTAGTACAAAAACAACAAGAGAAACAATTCATTAAATTCATTTTGAAATGCCAGGATTATTAGGAAAGAAAATCGGAATGACATCCGTATTCAGTGCCGATGGAAAGAACATTCCATGCACTGTTATCGAAGTAGGTCCTTGTGTTGTCACTCAGGTCAAAAGTGTCGAGAAAGACGGCTACAACGCAGTCCAGGTGGGTTTCGAGGAGAAGTCTGAGAAGAACACCAGCAACCCATTGATGGGACACTTCAAGAAGGCCGGTACAACACCAAAGAGACACTTGGCCGAGTTCACATTTGATGAAGAGCACAACCTTGGAGACATTATCACTGTAGAGCTGTTCAACGACACTCCTTACGTGGACGTTGTAGGCACAAGCAAGGGTAAGGGTTTCGCCGGCGTAGTGAAACGCCACGGTTTCGGTGGTGTAGGCCAGCAGACCCACGGTCAGGACGACCGTCTCCGCAAGCCAGGTTCTATCGGAGCTTGCGCCACTCCATCGCGTGTGTTCAAGAACGTGCCAATGGCAGGCCACATGGGCAACGAGCAGGTGACCACTCACAACCTGCAGGTGATTAAGGTGATTCCAGAGCACAACCTCCTTCTTCTGAAGGGCAGTGTGCCAGGATTCAAAGGTTCAATCGTAAAAATCAACAAGTAAACAATGGAAGTTAGCGTATATAACATACAAGGTGAGGACACTGGAAGAAAGGTTACGTTAAATGATTCCATTTATGGAATTGAGCCCAACGAACATGTGGTGTATCTCTCAGTGAAGCAGTACTTGGCAGACCAGCGCCAGGGTACTCACAAATCCAAGGAAAGAAGTGAGATTGCAGGTTCAACCCGCAAGCTCATCCGTCAAAAGGGCAGTGGCGGTGCACGCCGTGGCGACATCAAGTCTCCGCTGCTCAGAGGAGGTGGCCGTGTGTTCGGTCCACGCCCACGCAACTACTCTTTCAAGCTGAACAAGAAAGTGAAGCTGCTTGCACGCAAAAGCGCACTTTCCTACAAAGCAAGTCAGAACGAGATTATGGTGGTAGAAGACTTCAATATCGAGGTTCCAAAGACTAAGGATTTCAAAAAAATCCAAAATAATCTTAAAATCGACGGTAAGAAGCTGCTTCTCCTTTTGCCAGAAGTAAATAAAAACGTATATTTGTCGGCTCGTAACCTGAAAGGCGTCGAAGTGATGACCGCAAGTGCGCTTAACACCTACAAAGTGTTGAACGCAAATGTTGTTGTGATGACAGAAAACGCTGTGAAGCTTGTCGATGAAACATTAAACAAGTAAAGGAGGCTTTAAGATGGGTTATATCATAAAACCATTGGTGACAGAGAAAATGTCGGCTATAACTGAGAAGTTCAACAACCGATTCGGATTCATAGTCCGTCCTGAGGCCAATAAGATCGAGATCAAGAAAGAGATTGAAGCAAAGTATAACGTAAGTGTCGTTTCCGTGAACACGATGAACTACTCTGGCAAGGCAAAGAGCCGCTACACCAGAGCTGGTATTATCCGCGGTCGTCAGAACGCCTACAAGAAGGCCATCGTGACCCTGAAGGAGGGAGACACTATTGATTTCTATAGTAACATTTAATAAACAAAATGGGTATTCGTAAATTTAGACCTGTAACTCCAGGTCAGAGACACAAAGCTATTGGTACTTTCGATGATGTTACTACATCAGTACCAGAGAAATCTCTCGTTTATGGTTTGAGAAGCAATGGCGGTAGAAACAACTACGGCCGCATTACTGTACGTTACAGAGGCGGTGGCCACAAGCGCAAATATCGTATCATAGACTTCAAGAGAGACAAGGATGGAATACCAGCAGTGGTGAAGACAATCGAGTACGACCCCAACCGCTCTGCTCGAATTGCACTTCTCTTCTATGCTGATGGTGAGAAACGCTACATCGTTGCTCCAAACGGACTGAAGGTTGACGACAAGCTGATGTCGGGAGACACAGCCACTCCAGACCTTGGCAACGCTCTTCCTCTGAAGAACATACCTGTAGGTACAGTCATTCACAACATCGAACTGCGCCCGGGACAGGGCGCAAAGATGGTTCGCTCGGCCGGCAATTTCGCGCAGTTGACCTCACGCGAGGGTGACTACTGTATCATCAAACTCCCCTCTGGCGAAATACGCCGCGTGCTCAGTGCTTGCAAAGCCGTCATCGGCAGCGTCAGCAACTCCGACCACGCACTTGAGTCTTCCGGTAAGGCAGGACGCACTCGTCACCTCGGACGCCGCCCACACAACCGCGGTGTTGTGATGAACCCCGTTGACCACGCAATGGGTGGTGGTGAAGGCCGTCACACTGGTGGACACCCACGTTCACGTAATGGTCTTTACGCTAAGGGCCTGAAGACACGCAAGCCTAAGAAGCACTCAAGCAAGTATATTATCGAAAGACGTAAGAGTAAGTAATCAAGTTAACTAACAGAAGAATATGAGTCGTTCATTAAAAAAAGGTCCATATATTGACGTCAAGCTTGAGAAAAAAGTACTTGCTATGAACGAAAGTGGCAAGAAGAACGTAATCAAGTCTTGGGCACGCGCCTCGATGATTTCGCCCGACTTCGTGGGACACACCATCGCAGTGCACAATGGAAACAAATTCATACCTGTGTACATCACTGAGAACATGGTAGGCCATAAGCTTGGTGAGTTCGCACTGACTCGCACGTTCCGCGGTCATGCAGGCAACCGTAAGAAATAGCCACAGGTCATAGAGCAATCATGTAAAAAAACAGAAGACAAATAATGGGTAAGAGAAAGAAACAGATGGCCGAAAGATTCAAAGAGGCCCGGAAGACTACTTATAGAGCAAGTCTGAGAAACATCCCATCTTCACCACGCAAGATGCGCTATGTCGCCGACCTCATCAGAGGCATGGAGGTGAACAAGGCGTTCGCCACACTGCGTTTCAACGCGAAGTCTGCTTCCAAGGATCTTGAGAAGCTGCTGCGCGCCACCATTGATGTTTGGGAGCAGAAGAACGGCAAGGCAGAGAATGTCGAGCTGTACATCACTAAAGTGTTTGTTGACGAGGGCGTGACCCTCAAACGCATGCGCCCCGCCCCACAGGGAAGAGGCTATCGTATCCGCAAACGTTCTAACCACGTCACAATGTTTGTTGACTCAAAACCAAATACTGAAAATTAATTATGGGACAGAAAGTTAATCCAATAAGCAATCGCCTCGGTATTGTAAGGGGTTGGGACTCAAACTGGTTCGGTGGAAAGAACTTCGGCGACAACCTTCTCGAGGACAGTAAGATCAGAAAGTATCTGAACGCTCGTCTGGCTAACGCCAACATCTCAAAGATCGTGATCGAGCGCACACTCAAACTGGTGACCATCACAGTCTGCACAGCTCGTCCAGGATTGATCATCGGCAAGAACGGACAAGAGGTCGAGAAGCTGAGAGAGGAGTTGAAGAAACTCACCAAGAAGGACATCCAGATTAACATCTACGAGGTACGCCGTCCTGACCTCGACGCAGTATATGTGGCACAAAACATCGCATCTCAGATTGAGAAGAAGATGGCTTACCGCCGCGCTATCAAGACCGCAATCTCCAACACGATGCGCTCTGGCGCCGAAGGCATCAAGGTGCAAATCTCAGGACGCTTGAACGGCGCCGAAATGAGCCGCTCCGAGATGTACAAGGAAGGCAGAACACCACTGCACACTTTCCGCGCAGACATCGACTACTGTCTGGCAGAAGCACTGACTAAGGTCGGACTTCTCGGTATCAAGGTATGGATATGCCGTGGCGAGGTGTTCGGAAAGAAAGACCTCACGCCAAACTTCTCACAGCAGAAGGAAAGCCGCAATGGCGGCCAGCAGGGCAACAGAAGGTCGAGAAACAGAAAAAACAACCGCTAAATCACAGATTGAATCATGTTACAGCCTAAGAGACAGAAATATAGAAGACCGCAGAAAGGTCGCGGCCGCTGGAAAGGCGTGTCGCACAGAGGCACTGAGCTTGCCTTTGGCAGCTTCGGCATCAAGGCCTTGCAGACGCGCTGGATCTCTGCACAACACATAGAGGCCGCACGTGTGGCCATCACTCGTTACATGCAGCGTCAGGGTCAAGTTTGGATCCGCATCTTCCCTGACAAGCCTATCACTAAGAAACCAGCAGACGTCCGCATGGGTAAAGGTAAGGGAGACCCCTACAAGTACGTTTTCCCAGCTAAGCCCGGACGCATCCTCTTCGAGATTGAGGGAGTGCCTTACGAGGTGGCCAAGGAGGCCCTAAGACTCGGTGCACAGAAGCTCCCGACCACCACTAAGTTTATAGTAAGACGTGACTACGACAAAAACGCTTGATTATGAAGATTTCAGAAATAAAGGGGCTCACTACTGATGAGCTGAAGGAGCGTATCGAGACAGAGGCCGCCAACTACAGCCAGATGAAGTTCAACCACTCCATCTCCCCTCTTCAGGATACATCACAGTTTAGTAAATTGCGTCACGACATAGCCCGCATGAAGGGTGAGTTGCGCCAAAGAGAACTTAACAAATAACAGTGATCTACATGGAAGAAAGAAATTTAAGAAAACAGAGAACAGGGGTAGTGGTGAGCAACAAGATGGACAAGACCATTGTCGTAGCCACCAAGTTCAAGGAGAAGCACCCTATCTATGGTAAGTTTGTCAGCAAGACAAAGAAATACCATGCTCACGATGAGAAGAACGAGTGCAATGTAGGTGACACTGTGCTGATTATGGAAACTCGTCCACTGAGCAAAACAAAGAGATGGAGATTAGTACAAATCGTAGAAAGAGCTAAGTAATTATGATACAGGTAGAAACCAAATTGGCAGTAGCCGACAACAGTGGCGCCCGCGAGGTCAAGTGCATACGCGTTCTTGGCGGCACACGTCGCCGTTACGCCTCGCTTGGCGACATCATCGTAGTGGCCATCACAAACGTAGTGCCTTCTAGCGAGTTGAAGAAAGGCACAATCTCGAAGGCTTTGATTGTACGTACCAAGAAGGAAGTACGTCGTGCAGACGGTTCCTATATCCGTTTTGATGACAACGCCGTTGTTCTGCTGAGCAACGCCAACGAAATGAGGGGTAGCCGCGTGTTCGGTCCAGTGGCCCGCGAGCTGCGCGCCAAGAACATGAAGGTTGTCTCCCTCGCTACTGAGGTACTTTAATTATTAATAACAGACAACGTAATGAGTAAGTTACATATCAAGAAAGGCGACACAGTTTACGTGAACTCTGGCGACGACAAGGGCAAGACCGGCAAGGTCCTGCGCGTGCTTGTGAAGGAGCAACGTGCTGTAGTAGAGGGTGTGAACATGGTGACCAAGAGCACCAAGCCAAACGCTCAGCACCCCCAAGGAGGTAGGATTACACAGGAAGCACCTGTCCACATCTCCAATCTGAATGTGGTTGACCCCAAGACAGGCAAGGGAACCCGCATCGGCAGAAGGCTCGGAGCCAATGGCAAATTAGTACGTTACGGTAAAAAGTCAGGGGAGGAAATCAAATGAGTACAACTGCAAACCTTAAGAACGTTTACGCCGAGCAGATAGCTCCGGCACTGCAGAAGCAGTTCAACTACACTTCTTCAATGCAGATTCCTGTGCTGAAGAAAATTGTAATCAACCAGGGTCTTGGTATGGCCACGGCCGACAAGAAAATCATCGAGGTGGCCATGAAGGAGCTTGCATCCATCACAGGACAGAAGCCAGTAGCCACAATCTCCAAGAAGGACGTGTCAAACTTCCACCTTCGTAAGAAGATGCCAATCGGTGTGATGGTGACACTTCGCCGCGAGCGCATGTACGAGTTCCTCGAGAAGCTTGTCCGCGTCGCTCTTCCCCGTATCCGCGACTTCAAAGGCATCGAAAGCAAATTCGACGGACGTGGAAACTACACACTCGGCATCCAGGAGCAGATTATCTTCCCTGAGATCAACCTCGACCAGATTGAGAAGATCATGGGTATGAACATCACTTTCGTGACTTCGGCCCAGACCGACGAGGAGGGTTACGCTCTTCTCAAGGCCTTCGGATTACCATTTAAGGATTCAAAAAAATAATCGGATATGGCAAAAGAATCAATGAAGGCACGCGAGGTTAAGCGTGCGAAACTCGTTGCTAAGTACGCCGCCAAGCGTGCGGCCCTGAAGAAGATTGTCAACACTGGCACTCCTGAGGAAGCTTACGAGGCTGCACGCAAGCTGCAGTCAATCCCCAAGAACGCCAACCCCATCCGTCTTCACAACCGCTGCAAGCTGACCGGCCGTCCAAGAGGATACATGCGTCAGTTCGGTATCTCACGCATACAGTTCCGCGAGATGGCATCAGCAGGACTCATTCCAGGCGTGAAGAAAGCAAGCTGGTAAAAAGCACAGGATGCAGTTGATGAACAAGCACACACAACATTAATTAAATATTGTCGGGAGAGTCCCGGTTAATTTAACTAAATTTATGACAGATCCAATAGCAGATTATCTGACGAGGTTGAGAAACGCCATCATGGCCAAGCACAGGGTGGTTGAGATTCCTGCCTCAAATTTGAAGAAAGAGATCACCAAGATCCTTTTCGACAAGGGCTATGTACTGAACTACAAGTTTGTGGACGATGGTCCACAGGGCACTATCAAGGTGGCTCTGAAGTACGACCCCGTGACCAAGGTCAATGCCATTCGGTCACTGAAGCGCGTGTCGCGTCCAGGTCTTCGCAAGTACTCTGGTTACAAGGACATGCCGAGAGTTATTAACGGATTAGGTATAGCGATTTTATCTACATCCAAAGGTGTAATGACAGACAAAGAGGCCAAGGACCTGAAGATAGGTGGCGAGGTGCTTTGCTTTGTGTATTAAAATTAGGGAGGATTTATAATGTCTAGAATTGGTAAGTTGCCTATTGATATTCCTGCAGGAGTGACATTCACTCATAAGGATGACATTGTAACAGTGAAAGGTCCGAAAGGCGAATTGTCGCAGTATGTGGACCCATCAATCAAGGTGAGCCTGGAAGAAGGCAAAGTGACTCTTGAGGAGAACCCAGAGCTGCTCGCAGACAACCCCAAGCAGCGTCACGCTTTCCACGGCCTTTACCGCGCCTTGCTGCACAACATGGTTGTTGGCGTTTCTGAGGGATACAAGAAGACCCTCCAGTTAGTGGGCGTGGGCTACCGTGTGTCTAACACCGGTAACGTTCTTGAGTTCTCGCTTGGTTATTCCCACTCCATCTATTTCGAACTTCCAAAGGAAGTGAAGGTGGAGACTAAGATGGAACGCAACCAGGATCCTCTCGTGATGCTCGAATCATGCGACAAGCAACTGCTTGGTCAGATTTGCGCGAAAATACGCTCGTTCCGCAAGCCAGAGCCTTACAAAGGCAAGGGTATTCGCTTCCAGGGTGAGGTTGTAAGAAGGAAGTCGGGCAAGTCAGCAAGTGCTAAATAACAATTAATTTGTACGAGTTATGATAACAAAGATAGAAAGACGTATCAAAATCAAGCACAGAGTACGTAACAAGATATCTGGTACTGCTGAACGTCCACGCCTGAGTGTTTTTCGCAGCAACAAACAGATTTACGCACAGATAATAGACGACACCTATGTGAACAAGGAGCATCCTTTCACTAAGCGTATCGTGAAGAAAGGCAAGACCATCCTGGTAGAGGACTATCCAATGGGCAAGACTCTCGTTTCAGCCTCATCTCTTGGCATGGGCGAGATGTCCAAGTCTGAGCAGTCCGTGAAGGTGGGCGAACTGATTGCCAAGAAGGCTCTCGAAGCCGGTATCACTAAGGTCGTGTTCGACCGTAACGGTTATTTGTTCCATGGCAGAGTGAAGCAGTTGGCAGACGCTGCCCGCAATGGTGGACTTGTATTCTAATAAAGTAAAAAGATTATGGTTAATAGAGCAAAGATAGAAAACCCTGAGGAGCTGAAGGACAGACTTGTGGCTCTGAATCGCGTGACAAAGGTCACCAAGGGTGGTCGTACCTTCACTTTCGCCGCCATCGTTGTGGTAGGCAATGGTAAGGGAGTGATTGGCTACGGTCTTGGAAAGGCCGGTGAAGTCACAGCTGCCATCGCCAAAGGTACTGAGGCCGCAAAGAAGAATCTTTTCAGTGTTCCCGTGCTCAAGGGCACAGTGCCCCATGAGGCTACAGCCAAATTCGGCGGTGCACGCGTGCTGGTCATGCCAGCAAGTGCTGGTACCGGAGTGGTAGCAGGTGGTGCTATGCGCGCTGTGTTTGAGAGTGTCGGCATCACCGACGTGCTTGCCAAGTCCAAGGGATCGTCAAACCCTCACAACCTCGTGAAGGCTACAATAGAGGCTCTCTCCTCTATGCGCGACCCAAAGACTATCGCTTCTGCGCGTGGTGTTGAATTGTCAAAAGTATTTAGAGGATAGGAGGTATCATTCATGGCAAAGATTAAGATTAAGCAAGTAAAGAGTCGCAACAACCGTCCAATTGACCAGAAGCGTACTCTTGAGTCTCTTGGCCTTGGCAGAATAGGCAGCGAGACAGAGCGTGAGGATACTCCTTCATTGCGCGGCATGCTCAACAAGGTGAGCCACCTGGTTGAGGTCATCGAATAATGTGAATCGTTTCAAACATTAAAGACAGAGTAAACAATGGAATTACATAATTTGACTCCGGCCAAAGGCTCAAACAAGAAAGGCAAGCGTGTAGGACGTGGTTACGGCTCTGGAAAGGGACGCACCTCTACCCGCGGTCACAAAGGCGCCAAGGCAAGGTCCGGTTACAAGAAGAAGATAGGTTTCGAAGGTGGTCAGATGCCCCTTCAGCGCCGTGTTCCTAAGTTCGGCTTCCAGAACATCAACCGCATCGAGTACAGAGCGGTGAACGTAGAGGTTCTCGAGCAGATTGCAACTAACAAGGGACTGACGAAAATCACAGTAGCCGACATTGTCAACGCTGGTTACGCTCACAAGGGCGAACTGGTGAAGGTGCTTGCCAAGGGCGAGCTCAACACCAAGATTGACGTTGAGGCCAATGCTTTCTCGAAGAAAGCCGAGGAAGCCATCACAAGTAAAGGTGGTAACGTAGTAAAACTCTAACATGTCATGGGAAAAGCTATAGACAAGCTTAAGAACATCAAGATCGTAAAGGTTGTGAAGAACATCCTGAGTGTTGAGGACTTGCGCCAGCGCATCCTCATCACCTTGCTGTTCGTGGCCATTTACCGCTTCGGTTCTTTCGTAGTGCTGCCTGGTGTAGACACCGCTCAACTCGAGGAACTGAGCACTCAGACCAAGACTGGCCTCCTTTCACTGCTCGACATGTTCTCAGGCGGTGCGTTCTCCAAGGCTTCCATCTTCGCCCTTGGAATCATGCCCTACATCTCTGCATCCATCGTGATGCAGCTGCTGGGCATAGCAGTACCATATTTCCAGAAGATGCAGCGTGAGGGAGAAAGTGGCCGCAGGAAGATGAACCAGTACACACGTTATCTGACAGTGCTGATTCTTCTTTTCCAGGCACCTGCCTATCTGATCAACCTCCGCATGCAGACCAACGGCCAGGCACTGAATCCTGGTTTGAGCTGGACTATGTTCCTCATCACCTCCACCATTATCCTCGCTGCCGGCAGCATGTTCATCCTGTGGCTTGGCGAGCGCATCACCGACAAGGGTATTGGTAATGGAGTGTCTCTGATTATTATGGTAGGTATCATCGCCCGCTTCCCACAGGCCGTGACACAAGAGTTCGTTTCACGTCTCGGTGCCGCTCAAGGTGGTCTGGTGATGTTCCTTCTCGAAGTAGTAGCTTTGCTTGCAGTGATAGCAGCGGCAGTGCTTCTGGTACAAGGTACACGCAGAGTGCGTGTGCAGTACGCCAAACGTGTTGTCGGCAACCACCAGGTTGTTGGTGGAGCCCGTCAGTACATCCCACTGAAGCCATACGCCGCTAATGTGATGCCTATCATCTTCGCTCAGGCAATCATGTTCATACCCATCACTTTCGTAGGGTTCATGGCGGGTGGTAATACCAGTGCCACACTGCAGAAACTGATCGACACCCAAAGTGCTCTCTACAACGTGATCTTCGCTGCTTTGGTTATCCTCTTCACCTATCTGTACACGGCTATTACAATCAACCCCGTGCAGATGGCTGAGGACATGAAGCGCAACAACGGTTTCATCCCTGGAGTGAAGCCTGGAAAGGATACTGCCAACTACCTCGACACCATCATGTCGAGAATCACGTTGCCAGGTGCCCTCTTCCTCGCTTTCCTTGCCATACTTCCAGCTTTTGCTGGACTGTTCGGCATCCAGCGTGAGTTCGCTCAGTTCTTTGGTGGTACATCGCTGCTCATTCTTGTAGGTGTGGTACTTGATACCCTCCAGCAGATAGAGAGCCATTTGATGATGCGTCATTACGATGGTCTGCTCTCTACCGGACGAATCAGGGGCGAACATTCAGAGATGTCGGCTTACTAAAGCTATGATATTGTAATGGTGTATCTCAAAACAGATGATGAGATAGAATTGTTGCGCCAGGCAAACCTTCTGGTTGGAAAGACTTTGGCCGAACTGGCCAAGGTCATCCAACCCGGAGTGACAACAAAGCAGCTCGACCGTCTGGCAGACGAATTCATCCGAGATCATGGGGCCATACCCACATTCAAGGGTTTCCCCAATCCTCACGGAGAGCCATTTCCCGCGAGCATATGCACCTCAGTGAACCATCAGGTGGTGCATGGAATTCCTAACGACACTCCCCTTCAGGATGGTGACATCGTGTCGGTGGACTGCGGAACAAAACTCGACGGTTTCTGTGGCGACTCCTGCTACACTTTCGCTGTAGGTGAGGTGTCAGACGAGATTCGTCAGCTGATGCGCGTAACAAAGGAGGCCCTGTACAAGGGCATTGAACAAGCAGTTGCAGGCCATCGTATCGGTGACATCAGCAACGCTGTCCAGAGTCACTGCGAACAATACGGATACGGCGTGGTACGAGAGTTTGTAGGTCATGGCATTGGACATGACATGCACGAGGATCCACAAGTTCCCAATTTCGGTCGACGTGGCAGTGGCAAGATGCTAAAAGCCGGTTTATGTATCGCTATAGAGCCGATGATAACCATGGGCACCCGTGAGATTTACATGCAGGAAGACCATTGGGGCATCATCACCCGCGACAACAAGCCCGCTTGTCACTACGAGCACACAATAGCCGTTCGCAAGGGCAAGGCCGACATCCTATCATCCTTTGATGAAATAGAGAATATACTGAACAACAAACAATAGTTTATGGCAAAGCAAGCGTCAATAGAGCAAGACGGAACCATTGTGGAGGCATTGTCAAATGCGATGTTCCGTGTGGAACTGGAGAACGGTCACCCCATCACGGCCCACATCTCAGGCAAGATGAGAATGCATTACATAAAAATCCTCCCAGGCGACAAGGTACGTGTGGAAATGTCACCTTACGACCTGTCGAAAGGAAGAATCGTCTTCAGGTATAAATAACACAACAGATATATGAAAACAAGAGCATCATTAAAGAAGCGCACACCCGACTGCGTTATTGTTCGCCGCAAGGGTCGCCTTTTTGTAATTAATAAGAAGAATCCTAAGTACAAAATGCGTCAGGGATAATTCTTTTGATTGAAACAAGCAAACAAATAAAATATGGCAATAAGAATTGTTGGTGTAGACCTCCCGCAGAACAAGCGAGGAGAAATTGCGTTAACGTACATTTACGGTATTGGACGCAGCAGCGCCGGTAAGATCCTCGACAAGGCAGGCGTTGACAAGGACATTAAAGTGAAGGACTGGAGCGACGAGCAAGCCGGTAAGATCCGTGAGGTAATCGGAGCCGACTACAAGGTAGAGGGTGACCTCCGTTCCGAGATCCAGATGAACATCAAGCGTCTGATGGATATCGGATGCTATCGTGGCATTCGCCATCGTTTGGGACTTCCTGTGCGTGGCCAGAGCACAAAGAACAACGCTCGTACCCGTAAGGGAAAGAAGAAAACAGTTGCAAACAAGAAAAAAGCTACTAAATAATCGATTATGGCTAAGAAAACAGTTACAGCTAAGAAAAGAGTCGTTAAGGTTGGTGCCCAGGGCCAGTTGCATGTGCATTCTTCTTTCAACAACGTCATTGTTTCGCTTGCAAACAGCGAGGGACAAATCATCTCATGGTCTTCGGCCGGTAAGATGGGGTTCAGAGGTTCAAAGAAGAACACTCCTTATGCTGCCCAGATGGCAGCTCAGGACTGTGGCAAGGTTGCTTATGACCTCGGCCTGAGAAAAGTTGTTGCATACGTGAAAGGTCCAGGTAACGGCCGTGAGGCTGCTATTCGTGGTATACACGGCTGCAATATCGAGGTGACAGAAATCATCGACGTGACTCCGCTTCCACACAACGGATGTCGCCCACCTAAGAGAAGAAGAGTATAATCAATCACAATTCAGACAACTCGTACTTCTTCATACAGTTCGGTGCTCGATTTTTGGATGTATCTTTCCTTTCTACATCCGCTGCTGTAAGGGCATCAGTTCTGAGATGGAAAGTATGAAGGGGTCACAAAAAACAAGGACAATAATATGGCAAGATATACAGGACCCAAGTCAAGGATTTCCCGTCGTTTCGGTGAGGCTATTTACGGTCCAGACAAAGTTCTTGAGAAGCGCAATTTCGCTCCAGGACAGCATGGTAACAACCGTCGCAAGAAGTCGTCTGAGTACGGTTTGATGTTGGCAGAGAAGCAGAAGGCCAAATACACCTACGGTGTGCTCGAGAAGCAGTTCCGCATTCTCTTCGACAAGGCTTCGAGAAAAGAGGGTGTAACTGGTGAGGTTCTTCTCCAGATGCTTGAAAGCCGTCTCGACAACGTCGTTTACCGTCTGGGCATCGCTCCTACACGCGCAGCTGCACGTCAGCTTGTAAACCACAAGCACATCACAGTGGACGGAAAGGTGGTAGGTATACCCTCCTACAGTGTAACTCCAGGTCAGGTTGTGGCAGTTCGCGAGAAGTCTAAGAGTCTTGAAGTAGTAGAGAACTCTCTCGCTGGTTTCAACCACAGCAAGTACCCATGGATAGAATGGGACGAGAACCTCAAGGGCGGAAAGTTGCTTCATCTTCCTGAGCGCGACAGCATTCCTGAGAATATTAAAGAACAAATGATAGTCGAGTTGTACTCTAAATAATAAAATTAAACATGGCGGTATTAGCATTTCAAAAACCAGAAAAAGTAGTGATGCTGGAATCGACGGACAAGTTCGGCAAGTTCGAATTTCGTCCTTTGGAGCCTGGCTTTGGCATTACCATTGGCAACGCTCTTCGTCGTATCCTGCTTTCATCGCTTGAGGGTTATGCCATCTGTACCATTCGTATAGCAGGCGTGGAAAACGAGTTTTCCTCAATCCCTGGAGTGAAGGAAGATGTTTCCGGTATCATCTTGAACCTCAAACAAGTAAGGTTCAAGCAAAGAAGTGAAGGAACTGACAAAGAGAAAGTTCTTATCACAGTGGAGAACGCAACAGAGTTCACCGCTGGTGATATCGACAAGTATCTCAGTGGATTTGGAGTGTTAAATCCTGACTTGGTAATTTGTCATTTAGATCCTAAGGCTTCCATAGAGATAGAGTTGAACATCAATAAGGGACGTGGTTATGTGCCAAGCGACGAGAACCGTGAGCAGTGCACCGACAATGTCAACGAATTGGCAATAGACTCAATCTACACACCTATCCGCAATGTAAAGATTGCAGTGGAGAACTTCCGCGTGGCTCAGAAGACAGACTACGAGAAACTGCTTCTTGAGATTACCACCGATGGTTCTATCCACCCAAAAGACGCGCTCAGAGAAGCCGCGAAGATTCTGATTCATCATTTCATGCTGTTCTCAGACGAGAAGATTACTCTTGAGAACGCAGACATGGATGGTTCAGAGGAATTCGACGAGGAGATTCTGTCAATGCGCAAGCTGCTGAAGACGAAGCTCACCGACATGAACCTTTCTGTCCGTGCACTCAACTGTCTGAAGGCCGCAGAGGTGGAAACCTTAGGAGATTTGGTACAATTTAACAAAACAGACTTGCTCAAATTCCGTAATTTCGGTAAGAAGTCTCTGGCAGAACTTGATGATCTGCTTGAGAGTCTGCAACTTTCATTCGGAACTGATATTTCCAAGTATAAATTAGAAAAAGATTAAACGATGAGACACAATAAGAAATTCAATCATCTTGGTCGTAAGGCAGCTCACAGGTCGGCTATGTTGGCCAACATGGCAATATCGCTGATTATGCACAAGAGAATCACAACCACATTGCCAAAGGCTAAGGCACTGCGCAAATATGTTGAGCCGCTGATAACCAAGTCGAAGACAGATACCACTGAGTGCCGTCGCGTTGTGTTCAGCTACCTGCAGAACAAATACGCCATTAAGGAGCTCTTTGGTGATATCTCCGCAAAGGTTGCCAACCGTCCAGGCGGTTACACCCGCATCATCAAGCTGGGTATACGTCCTTCTGACGCCACTCCTATGGCTTTCATCGAATTCGTAGACTTCGACGAGAACATGGCTAAGGATGCTGGTAAGAAGAAGGCTACACGCCGTAGCCGTCGTGGTGGCAAGAAAGCTGCTGAGACAGTAGCTGAGCCAGCTGCAGAGACTGCTGAGGTTGTGGCAGAAGCAGCAGAATAGTAAAAACCAACATTCTTAATAAACGAACCGCATCTACACCAATGAAGGAGTAGATGCGGTTTAATTTTACAAAGGTGTGCAATGTCCGGAGATTCCAGAATAACTGGTATCTCCGGAATTTAATACTACATCTTCGCCATCGCCTGTTCAAGGTCAGCGATAATATCGTTTACGTTCTCTATGCCCACAGACAAGCGAATAAGGTCGGGTGCTACACCTGCCTCAAGGAGTTGCTCGTCGCTCATCTGGCGGTGTGTATGGCTTGCAGGATGCAACACACATGTGCGAGCGTCAGCAACGTGGGTAACTATGCAGATGAAGTCAAGGTTGTCCATGAAACGGATAGCATCATCGCGTGTGCCTTTGAGGCCGAAAGCAATCACACCGCACGAACCGTTTGGCAGATACTTCTGTGCCAATGCATAGTTCTTATTACCCTTCAGCCCGCTGTAGTTCACCCAGGAGACTTTAGGGTTGGCCTCAAGCCATTCAGCCACCTTCTGGGCGTTCTCGCAATGACGGGGCATACGCAGGTGCAGTGTCTCCAAACCGAGGTTGAGGAGAAAACAGTTCTGTGGCGAGGGAATCGAACCGAGGTCACGCATAAGTTGGGAGACAATCTTAGTGATATAGGCTTTTTTGCCGAAAGCTTTGGTATAAGTCAGTCCATGATAACTCTCATCGGGTGCGGTGAGACCTGGATACTTGTCAGCGTATTCTTCCCAGTGGAAGTTGCCACTGTCGACAACTGCTCCGCCTACCTGTGTGGCATGTCCATCCATATATTTGGTGGTGGAATGCGTGACAATATCGCATCCCCACTCGAACGGACGGCAGTTGATAGGAGTAGCAAAGGTGTTGTCCACAATCAGTGGTACACCATGGCGATGCGCCATCTTGGCGAAACGCTCAATGTCGAAGACATTTCCTCCAGGATTGGAGATGGTCTCTCCGAAGAAACATTTGGTATTGGGCTGGAATGCGGCTTCAATCTGTTCGTCGCTCCACTCTGGGTCAACAAAAGTACATTCAATGCCCAGTTTCTTCATGGTCACACCGAAGAGATTGAAAGTGCCACCATAGATGGTGTTCGATGTGATGAAATGGTCACCAGCCTCGCAGATATTGAACACAGCGTAGAAATTGGCGGCCTGACCAGATGAGGTAAGCACAGCCCCTACTCCGCCTTCCAGCGCGCATATTTTAGCCGCAACGGCGTCGTTGGTGGGATTGGCCAGACGGGTGTAGAAATAGCCCTCGTCCTCAAGGTCGAAAAGTCGCGCCATCTTCTCACTCGTCTCGTATTTGAATGTTGTGCTCTGGTAAATGGGAAGCACACGGCTCTCGCCGTTCTTTGGTTTCCACCCTGCCTGAACGCAGAGTGTCTCTAAATTCTTCTTCATATCATGACTTTATTTTCGGAGTATTCGGAAAATTCTGAGTGTTCGGAATAATCGGAATCTGGTAAAAATCCAACCTATCTTGCCAGCGTGTATTTATGCAAAGTGGCGCGGACTGCACCGTAACCAGAGTAGAGCTCTTTCACCATACCCTCAATGCGTTCGCCAAGTCCAGCCTCGTAAAGGTCGATGCCAAAGACATCCTTACGGCTGTAAAGTTGGCGAAGGCAACTCCAGTCCTGGTCTGGCTTTCCGATTTCCAATGGAGCCACGATGGCTTGCAGTTCAGCGAGCATGGGGTCCGGCGATGGCTCAAAAGGCTCGCCATTATCCTTGACGCCTTTCAAGTAACGGGCATAGCCAGCCAATGTGAGGGGAATAAGCACAAGGTTACTCATATCTAAGCCACGGTCCACATACTTCTTGATGGTCTCCCCGAAGCGGATGGGCAGTTTCTGGCTGGTATCCATGGCGATACGCTGGGGTGCGTCGGGCATGAAAGGATTAGGCAGACGGCGGTTGATGACCGCACCGATGAACTCGTAGGGATTAAGCATACCTGGGTCGGTAACCACGGGCATAGCCTCCATGTAGCCAATCTTCTGAATGAAGGGGCGGATGTCCTCATCGGCCATCTCTGCTGATATCAGCGTGTAGTCGAGCATGCAACCATATAGGCTCATGGCAGTGTGCAACGGATTAAGGCAAGTTGTTACCTTCATGGTCTCCACCTTATCGACAGTCTCACGTGAGGTATAAAGCACTCCACCCAATTCAAGAGGAGGACGGCCGTTGGTATAGTTGTCCTCCACCACCAGATACTGCACTTCCTCAGCGTTGACGAAAGGAGCGGTGAAAGTGTGGCGCTCGGTCTCGATATACTCATTGTCTTCAAAACCATCGGCGGCAAGCATCTCCTTTACTTTCACATGGGGACGCGGTGTGATTTTGTCAATCATCGACCACGGATACGTGATTTTTGTCTCGTCTTGCAGGTAGTCAAGGAAAGCCTGTGGCACCAATCCATCCTTCACCCATTGACTAGCGTATGCCAAAACACCGGCCTTCACTTTGTCGCCATTATGGGAGCAATTGTCCATGCTTTGAACGGTCAGGGGGAGACTGCCATGGGATGTACCTTCAGGCGAAAGGAAACGCTCGTAGAGCAAAAGTGCCACCTTGCCCATAGCGAAGGCAGGCTTGAGTCCGCGAGCCAAGTCTGCGTCATTGTAAGTATAGCCTTTCTCGGTAATGGTGAAGGATATCATCTGCAGAGATGGCTTACGGAAGATTTCCACCAATCTCTGCCAGTCGCAGAACTCATATCCGGCTTTCAGCGCCTCTGTGACTGAAGCGATGACTTTCTTCTCTATGGTACCTGTGGATTGCAGACTGACCAGCAAGGACAGGTTATTATAGGGTGCATAGGCCTTGTCGATGACTTCATAGTCAAAGGTTTCGGCCACAATGACACCACGGTCGTATTTACCTGTGTTGAGTGCATCATTTAGCAATGCTGCGGGGAAAGCGCGGAAAATGTTGCCGCCACCGAAATGCACCCATGTAGGGTTGTCGTGAGTCTGCTTGCGCACAGCGGCGATGTCAAACTTGGGAAGTTCATAGCCTTTGGCTTCCCATTCACTGGCGTCAAAGCCAGTGGTGAGTATATCGTTGAGTTTCATATTCTTATATTATTTATAGATGAAATAGATACTATAGTGACTATAGATGCTATAGAGACTATTAATATTCATAGAGCCTATTAATATTCCGACTGTCTGCTATCAGTCGAAGAAGCCGGGCTGCTGGTATTTGATGCCTAACTCACGGTCAACTGTGGCGAGGATGCCTTGCACTTGTCCAAGGGCAAACATACGTCCGAGGAAGGAGTATCCGGCATTGTAGCCCTTGTCCTCGTCGCCGAGCATGGTCATGCCATGGTCCACGCGCATAGGCAGTTCAGGATTTTCCTGTTCAAAAACACGGGCCAGTTCAATGAGGTCTGCGCGTCCACCGAGATGTGAGGCCTCAGTGAAGTCGCCGTTGGGGAAAATATGGCAGGAGCGAAGATGCACGAAGTGGGTACGAGAAGCAAATTTGCGCGCCATATCCACCACATTGTTGTAGGCTCCGGCTGAAAGGGAACCAGCGCAGAAAGTCAAACCGTTATGTTTGTTGGGCACGGCATCGAGCATCCACTGGATATCCTCTTCGGTGCGTACGATACGAGGCAATCCCAGAATCTCGATTGGAGGATCGTCAGGATGCACACACATATTCATTCCGCATTCTTCACAGGTGGGCATGATGGCTTCGAGGAAATACTTCATGTTAGCTCTCAGCTGGGCTTTGTCGATACCCTTGTAGAGGTCGAGGAACTTACGGAACTTTTCTATAGGCTCCTTGTCACCTTCCTTGAAGTTACCGGAAACGAAACCTTGTGTCTTGATGACAATAGTCTCCACCAACTGGTGGTCTTTCTCAGGGGTCATATTCTGGGCCATGGCGTCAGCCTCAGCCAGTACATCGCGACCTTCACCGTAGCCTTCAGGGAAGCGGAACTTCGCCCATTCCTCCCGTGCACCCTCTCGCTGAAGGATGTAGATATCGAAATAAGCGAATTCTGCGTAATTGAAATAGAGGTTCGACGACCCGTTGGGGTTGGAGTGCAGCAAGTCGGTGCGCGCCCAATCGAGCACGGGCATAAAGTTGTAGCAGATGGTGTGGATGCCTTCGGCAGAGAGGTTGCGGAGGCTCACTTTATAGCGTTCAATCTGCTCGTCACGGTCGGGACCGGCATATTTGATGCTCTCCACCACGGGCAGGGATTCCACCACACTCCAGCGCATACCATAGCTTTCTATGTATGTCTTGAGGTCGTGAATTTTCTCGCGGGTCCAAATTTCACCGAGCGGTACATCGTGCAAGGCTGTGACAATGCCCTCCACACCGATTTGTCTCAACATGGCAAGTGTGATCTTGTCTTTCTTGCCAAACCATCTCCAGGTTCTTTCCATATTGCTTTAGTATTATTAATGAATATTTCGTTTCTTATCTGTAATATCATACTATTCTGCAAAGATACAAAAAATAAAATGTTTAGTGCCGATTTTCTCTGCTTTTTCTTTTACATGCTACTTACCTATAAAGATGGGCAACACACTAACAAATGAGATGGGGAAAAATTTGAGATAACTAAAACTAGGCCACAAGTCCTATGTCCAATTCGTAAGTACAGTTTTGTTAGCAAACAAATAAATAACGCTTTGATGTTGATACGGCACTTAACACGTACACAAAAAATGAGATTATTTTAACAAAATATTACAAATTCCACGATATTTGTTACTTTTGAAACATTTTTTGTAGATTTTGTATATATTATTTTAAGAAAAAGAGTTAATTTTGCACTGAAATTACTTACTACGACTTAGAGAATCGCAAACCTATTTGGAACCTTTTTAGAAAAAAGCAAAAGGTTGACAGATTTTAACTCTATCGCTAATGCAGGCCCACGAATTGAATGTATCAAGGAATGCGAGCATGTGGTATGAAGGTTAAACTTGTAGAATGCTTTTGCCATCTATAAAGATTTTAAGAGTTGTCTATAGACTAACATTAAGGATAAGATGAAATTTAGAATTTTTTTAAGGAATCTTCTACCTGTATGCGTGCTGGCAATAGCATCGTGTACAAACGAAGAAATTATTCTGGACGCAAGCCAGACACAGAGAGGACGTGATTTCGCCTCAGCTTTCGAGGCTCGTTTCGGAAGTGTTGACCCCAACCACACTTGGGTGGACGGTACTGTCGGCAAAGTGACTGTAACCACCGATCAGGCCGCTAACATTGTAATCTATGGCCTCGGTCGTAGCGACGGTACTCTATTGAGACTGAAAAGGTGTGTGGTCAATGGTACTCAAGAAGTGAAGTACGACATCCCTAAGGGATGCAAGTCTGTGGTACTTCGCGCCTACAACGACAAATTCAACGAGTACAAGACACTCAACCCCAGCAACGAGTACGATGAGGCTGTGATGACAACGAAGGGAGGAACAAGAGCCGGTAGCAATGCAACCACTATTGAGGAATTCATTGCCTCCAACCAACCTCGTACGCGTCAGCTTATTCCTAATGTGTGGAATGCATACACCAGCCACGGATACCCTGCTCCATGGCAAACCACCATACCCGAGACATCCAGTCTTACTGCCATTTACAGGGGGTCTGATGCAGGCGATAATGCGGGTTGGAATTTCTACTTCAGAGGACAAGATGGATATCTTTACAATGTGTTCACATGGGAGACCTACAATTACTACATGCCTGCATCATTGTTTACGTCCATTGAAGATTTCCATGCCAAAACAGGTTTTACAAGTGCTGATGAAGGAACAGGTTACCAAGTTGTGGAAATTGCCGCGAACCAGAAATGGCCAGCTTTTCCAAGCATAGCACCTAATGGGGACTACGTTTCAGGAAGAACGTATCCTGCGGGTACTTACTACAATTATAAAGCATACGGAAAACGTGGCTCGTGGTGGAGACACGATAGTGATGAGTATGGGAAATTCTATGTGACCAGCATGGACATCTCAAATAGCACTTCCGGCACACTTAAAGATGCTCCCGACTACTTTAATATGACTTTAAACGCAGCTGTCATCTCGGAAATTGAAGGAATCGTAACTCCCGACAATCAGTATGAATTGCTCAAACCCTTTGTTACAGATGCAGGTTTTACTACTCTTGCCCCAGGTCCAGTCTCTATCACTTGGTTCACTGGCGTAACAACCACTCGCGACTACGTAGGTTATTATTATACTGAGGGCAACGATAATGAAGAGGCCATGAAAGCAGCAGACAAGTATCTGCTACTCGATGCCCTTAGTAGCGCAAGACAAAAAGGAGACACCTTCCCGCTCACTTATTACGGACCTGATGGCACTGGAAGTCCCTCTTATACTTTCCCCGCAGGGGTGAACATCCATTTCTTTATTGTGCACGGGAGAGGTAGCAGCACTTCAGAACCTCACCCTCACAGCGGATACACTTCTTGGACAAGTGGAAATCAAAACAATTGGCTTTTCTACGACAGAACAAAAAGCGATGGCTCTAACGAGAATGGCTGGACGCTCGACGCATGGTACTCCGTCTACTCACAAGGCGGTGAAATCAACAATCCAGCACTGAATCGTCTATACGATGAGCATTTAACACCTGATGCAAGAATAGATTCTGATTTCGACGGAAACTATATTCCTTCCATGGCTTTCAACTACGCAGGTTACAATGTCATTGGCTTTGAAGACACACCTACGGGCATCGACCTCGACTGGAACGACTGCACTTTCATTGTGAATGGTAACTTCGACATCAAGAAATACAAGCAGCAAGACCTCGCCTTCTCCATGTGCATGGAAGACCTTGGTGGCACTGACGACCTCGACTACAACGACCTCTTCATGGTGGTGACTCAAGGTTATGAGGAAATCACAACCAATGCAAGCCCTGCTCCTCAGACGTATTATTCTGCTCCTAAGGTGATTATACCGATGGTGGGTGGTACCTTGCCTTTGAAAATTACTTTCGAACCGGAAAATGAAGAGCCCCAAGTTCTCTTTGAGGATGTTCACGCCGCTTTCGGACAAGGCTTGACCGATGTCGCTATCAATACCTGTGAACCGGGTACATACTCCGACAATATTAGGAACATCTCAGGCGAGCCCGACTATAAAGGAACGGTGTTCACTGTAGATTTCACCGATGGCTCCGTTGTGAAATGTGCCAACTTCAAAGCGAGAAACGACGCGGAGGCAGAAGATGTCTCAACTGTATTCGATGCAAGCAGATGGGATGCCGACCACATCGCTTCGTTCTCCATCCTTGACCATATCCCCGACTTCAAGATTTGGGTCACCTACGATGATGGACAAGAGTTGTGTATTTCAGGACCAAAGAACCTGCAGGTTGGT